>JAGUYQ010000248.1 GCA_020061285.1 Betaproteobacteria bacterium | reverse complement strand
TCCGAGGCCTCGGTGCTGCGGGAGGTGGAGGAGTTACGGGACAAGACGCCCGGTTTCACCGGCATCATCTCCGATCTGGGCGGCCCCACCGCCAACATGTACCGCCTGAAGTGCAAGGATGAAAAAATCGAGTCCGCTTGCCGCCGCCTCTCCTGCGTCTACCCGGACATCTGCGCCAACCTGGGCACCGACCACGACCCGTTGATTTCCCTCTACCGCAAGGCGCGGGAACTGCGGGGCATCAAGAAGGTGCTGATCGGCTCCGGGGTGCGCTACGACCTGGCGGTGCGCTCCAAGGAATACGTGCGGGAATTGGCTACCCACCATGTGGGGGGCTATCTCAAGATCGCCCCCGAGCACACCGAGGCGGGGCCCCTGTCGAAGATGATGAAGCCGGGCATCGACACCTACTACCGCTTCAAGGAACTGTTCGACGGCTATTCCCGCCAGGCGGGCAAGGAGCAATACCTGATTCCCTACTTCATCGGCGGCCACCCCGGCACCACCGACGAGGACATGCTCAATCTGGCCCTGTGGCTCAAGGCCAACGACTTCCGCCCGGACCAGGTGCAGACCTTCCTCCCCACCCCCATGGCCCTGGCCACCGCCATGTACCATAGCCACCGCAATCCCCTGAAGCGGGTGACGCGCAAGAGCGAGGAGGTGCCGGTGCCCTTCGGCGCCCGGCAGCGGAAGCTGCACAAGGCTTTCCTGCGTTACCACGACCCGGAGAACTGGCCCCTGCTGCGGGAGACCCTGAAGAAAATGGGCCGCGTCGATCTCATCGGCAACGGCAAGAAACACCTGGTTCCCGCCTGGCAGCCCGCCGGCACCGGCAAGGACGTGGAAAAGGCGGCGCGGCACCCCCGTTCCGACGTGCCCGCTCCCCGACGACACAAACCCGCCCCGAAAGGGCGCTCCGTTAAAGGACGACCATGAACGACACCTTCACCGAACAGGACCTGGACCAATTGGAAGAACTGCTGGCGGCGGACATTTTCAAGGACGAGGCCATGACCCTGGACGTGCTCCAGGGTTTTCTCTGCGCCGTGGCCAGTGGCCCGGAGGCGGTTCCCGCCGAGGTCTGGCTGCCCGAGGCCCTGGGCGAGGCGCCGGCCTACGACTCCCCGGCCCGGAAGGAAGAAGCCGAGGCCCTGGTGCTGAAGTTCTACCGCAGCATCGCGGCGGCCCTGGAAGCGCGGGAGGATTTCGACCTCATTCTCTACGGCTTCGAGGACGACCCGGAGGAATTGGATTACGGCTCCTGGTGCGACGGCTACGTCTACGGCTCCCAGATGGGGGAGAGCAATTGGTTCGAGACGGCGGGGGAATACGCCGAGGACCTGACCGACAAGATGGAGGTGTTCTTCCTCCTCAACGGCCTGCTCAAGGAAGATACCCTCAAGCACGGCGACCAGTGGATGCCCCCCAAGGAGGAGCAGGAGGCGGTGGCCGAGGCCCAGGAGGAACTGCCCAACGCGGTGGGGGCGATTTACCGCTTCTGGCAGTCCTGCCGCGCCAAGCCCGCCCCCCTGCGCCGGGAGGAGCCCAAGGTGGGGCGCAACGATCCTTGCCCCTGCGGCAGCGGCAAGAAATACAAGCAGTGCTGCGGCAAGGACGCCGCCTGAGGGGGGCTACTTCCTGGCGGTGCGGCGCCGTTCCATCAGGGCGTGGAGCTGGGGGCCGAAAATAACCTCCATCGCCTCCAGGGCCTTGCCGGCGGGGACCACCAGGGTGTTGGGGCGGGACATGAAGGAGTCGTGGAGCATTTGCAGCAGGTAGGGGAAATCCACCCCCTTCGGGTAGCGGAAGCGGATCACCATCAGGCTTTCGTCCAGGGTGGGCACGTCCCGTGCGATGAAAGGGTTGGAGGTATCCACCACCGGCACCCGCTGGAAGTTGATGTGGGTGCGGGAGAACTGGGGCGTGATGTAGTGCACGTAGTCGTGCATCCGCTCCAGGATGGCGTGGGTGATGGCTTCGCGGGAATAGCCCCGGTCGTTGATGTCCTTGTGGAGTTTCTGGATCCACTCCAGGTTGACGATGGGGGTGACGCCGATGAGCAGGTCCACGTGCTTGGCGATGTCCGAGTCCGCTCCCGCATAGCCGCCGTGGAGCCCCTGGTAGAGCAGCAGGTCGGTGTCCTTGGGTAGGGGCGCCCAGGGGGTGAAGGTGCCGGGAGGCTGGTCGTGTTCGGCGGCATCGGCCTCACAGTGGACGTAGTTGCGGCTCTTGCCGCTGCCCTTCTTGCCGTATTCCGCCAGCAGGGCTTCCAGTTCGGCCAGCAGGTTGCCCTCGGGGCCGAAGTGGGTGACGGCGCGGCCCGAGGTTTTGAGGGATTGTTCCACCGCCTGTCTCATTTCTTCCCGATCGTAGCGGTGGAAGCCGTCGCCCTGGACCACCGCCGCCGTCACCTTTTCCCGCCAGAATAGATGTTTGAACGCCGACATCACCGGCTCGCAGCCGGAACCGGACGCGCCGGTAACCGCAATGATGGGGTGTTTTTGCGACATGGCTCCTCCTGGGGCGTTATGAGTGTTACCGTTTTTTTTCAGCCCATTCTGCGCCAGCGGCGGCTCGCCTGCAACTACAGGCAGCCAGGAGGGGATGCGGGCGTTACACCGCCAGCATGCGCTCGATCAGGTTCTTCACCACGGCGGGCTCGAAGGGCTTGTCGCAAATGCCGGACACCCCGGCCTGCTGGACGGCGGCGAGGCGTTCCTGGTCCTTTTCGCTGGACACCATCATGATGGGGATGGAGCCCTGCCAGCTTTGGGTGCGGATGAACTCGGTCAGTTCCCGCCCGTCCATTTCCGGCATGTTGTAGTCGGTCACCACCAGGTCGAAGTAGCCTTCGTTGATGATCTGCACCGCCTGGCGGCCGTTCTCCGCCTCGACGATGTTGGTGATGCCGAGATTCTCCAGCACCCGGCGGATGAAGCCGCGGGCGCTGCGGCTGTCGTCCACCACCAGCACCCGCAGGCTTTCCAGGTCGATGCCCGATACGTCCAGTTTGAGGGTGTCGGGCCGCAGATAATCGAGGGAGGCGAGGAGAGCCGTGCGCAGGGTGGCGGTTTCCACCGGCTTGGGCAGGATGGCGCAGGCCCCGGCCTGGCGCACCGGTTCCAGGTAATGGGGGTTGTTTTCGCTGGATACCAGGATGAAGGCCGTCTCCCGCAACTGTTCGTCGTCGCGCATCGCCTGCACCAGCTCGGCGCCGGTCATGTCGGGCAGGTAGAGGCTGCTGATCACCAGCTCCGGCGGGTGGCGGCGCATTTCCTCCAGGGCGGTCTTGGCTTCCGGAATCGTGGTGATGCGGATGACGCCCAGTTCTTCCAGTTGCCGGGTGATGAATTGGGACTGGACGCCGGAGGGTTCGACCAGAACCACGCTGAGTTCGCTGATGGTGATGGAGTGCATGGGGTAAGAATAGTGCTTTGATGTTGTTTGGGAACAAGATTACCACGCTTGGCCGTGACCGCCAGCGGTTTTTTTGCCGCTTAGTGGAGGGGGTGGCTCCGCTTTTCCAGGGGGACGATCAGCAGCCGGTGGGCCAGCCAGGCGCCGACGCCGCAGGCGGCCATGATGAATGTCAGGGGACGGGCGCTGCCGTCGTGGACCACCCCCACCAGCGTCCCCATCAGGGTGGCGAGGGCGAACTGGACCGAACCCAGGAGGGCAGATCGGAAGAGC
>JAGUYQ010000188.1 GCA_020061285.1 Betaproteobacteria bacterium | reverse complement strand
GCCATCAGCATCGGCGGCCTGGTGGAGATTGTTCCGCTGTTCTTTATCAACGACACCATCGAAAAAGTGGATGGCGTGCGCCCCAATACTCCCCTGGAGTTGCGTGGCCGCGACATTTACGTTCGCGAGGGTTGCTTCCTGTGTCATTCCCAGATGGTTCGCCCCTTCCGCGACGAGCAGATGCGCTACGGCCATTACTCCCTGGCGGCGGAGTCCCAGTACGACCACCCGTTCCAGTGGGGCTCCAAGCGTACCGGTCCCGACTTGGCCCGCGTTGGCAAGAAGTATTCCAACGAGTGGCAGGTTGCTCACCTGATGGACCCCCAGTCCATGGTGCCGGAATCCGTGATGCCCCATTACTCCTTCCTGGTGAAAACCAAGCTGGACTACTCCGATGTGGCTGACCGCATGGCTGCCCTGCGCCTGACCGGCGTGCCGTACTCTGCCAACCAGGCCGAGTACGACAACAACGTCAAGCAGTTCGGCGAGGATGTGGCGAAGGCGCTGCACATCCCCAATGCTCAGAAGAGCCTGGTTGATCAGGCCCAGAACGGCTTTGGCGGTGCCCCTGGCAATTATGACGGCGATGCCAGCAACATTACCGAAATGGATGCTCTGGTTGCCTATCTGCAGGTACTTGGCACCATGGTCGACTTCAAGAAGTACGATAACGACCAGTTTGTGAAGTATCGCTAATCGAGGAGGTGTCCCGTGGAATGGCTTAACTGGTTCAAAAGTTTCGAGAACACTAAGCCCGTGGCGTTGATTATTTTCTTCACCTGCTTTTGTCTTGTGTTGCTGTATCTCTACGGCAGCAAGAAGCGTGGGGAGCGCCTCGAGTCCTATCGGGACATCCCGCTGATGGATGACAACCAAGACGTAAAGGGAGCCAAATAATGAGTCATGAGACTGAATCGAAATTCCAGAACACCACTGGACACGTCTGGGACGGTGATCTGCAGGAGTTTAACAATCCTCTGCCCGCTTGGTGGCTGTGGACTTTCTACGCCACGATCATCTTTGCGGTGATTTACTGGGTGCTGTACCCGTCCTGGCCCATTGGTAAGGGCTTCATGACGGGCATCAACACCGTCAAGTACGTCAACAACAAGGGTGAAGAGAAAACCAGCCACTGGAACACCCGTGCCCTGCTGATGCAGGACATGAACGAAGCGGCGATCAAGCAGAAGCCCTACTTCGACAAAGTGGTTGCCACGCCCTTCGATAAGATCAACGCTGATCCGGAGTTGAAGGGTTTTGTGGTGTCCGCCGGCAAGGTCCTGTTCCAGGACAACTGTGCGGCCTGTCACCAAAGCGGCGGTCAAGGCAAGTTCGACTTCGCCCCCAACCTGACTGATGACGATTGGCTTTATGGCGGTTCCTACGACAAAATCCAGGAAAGCATCGCCAACGGCCGTCACGGCATCATGCCGGCGAAGGGTGGCAATGCCAGCCTGACCGACGGTCAGGTCACCGCATTGGCCAACTACGTGCTGAGTCTGTCCGGCGAGCAGGTTGATGCTGCCAAGGCGCAACAAGGCGATGAGTTGTTCCATGGGGCGGGTGCCTGCTTCGGCTGCCATGGTGCGGACGGCAAGGGTAACCAAGCTATCGGCGCGGCTAATTTGACCGACAAGATTTGGCTGTGGGCCAACGTGCCCGGCGCCAAGAGCGCCGATGAAAAAGTGGCTGCGGTCAAGGGCGTGATCAATAGCGGCCTCAGCCGCGGCGTGATGCCGACATGGAAAGGCCGTCTGAGCGATGACCAGATCAAGCTGCTGGCTGCCTACGTGCACGAACTCGGCGGTGGCAAGTGATCGCAGGAATGAAAGCGGTTAACTAAGCCTACGCCTTAGTGAGGCCCCGAGACGCAAGTCCGGGGCCTTTTTCTTTCCTTGCAAGGGCGGTGGAAATATCTCGCAAGCACAAGGATTTGTAATGCCGTTACCGCTATATTAGAATTCCCTGATGCAGAGGGCGGCGTTAGGCCGGATATCAATAGGCTGGAGTTTGCACAGATGGAAAATCAAGCATCAACCCAGGAATCGCTGTACGAGAAACACATTCCCATATTTACCCGATCAGTGAAGGGTAAGTTCCGCAACTTCAAGTGGGCCATCCTGGCCGTGTCATACTTGGTGTATTTCGGCTTGCCGTGGCTTCCCTGGGATCGCTCCGATGCACCCCATCAGGCCGTGCTGTTCGACCTGGTAGGTCGCCGCTTTTTCATCTTTGACCTGGCGCTGTATCCCCAGGACATCATTGTCCTTTCCATGCTGCTATTTATTGCGGCGGTAACCCTGTTCTTCGTCACAACCTTGGTGGGCCGCGCCTTCTGCGGCTATTTCTGTTTCCAGACCATATGGACAGACTTTTATGTCTGGATCGAACACCTGGTGCAGGGTGAGCGGCCAGCGCGAAACCGCCTGTACAAGCAGCCATGGGGATTCGAGAAGCTGTGGAAATATGGTTTGACCCATGCGTTGTGGCTGTTGGTGTCTTGGTGGACGGCCGTGACCTTCGTCTTGTACTACGGCTATGCCCCCGAGTTGCTGGTAAAGTTTTTTAACGGGCAAATGGTGACGGCGGGTTATACGGCCATATTCTTCCTGACGCTGTCCACCTACTTGGCGGCGGCTCTCTTGCGCGAGCAGGTGTGCATCTACATGTGCCCCTACGCCCGTTTCCAAGGCGTGATGTACGAATCGGAAACCCTGGTGGTGACCTACGAAACCAAACGCGGGGAAAACACCAAGGGACGTCACACCGCTGTGCAGGGCGCCCGTACCCGTGAGGAGCGCCAGGCGCAGGGCTACGGTGACTGCATCGACTGCGGCATGTGCGTGCAGGTCTGCCCGGTAGGGATCGATATTCGCGACGGACTGCAATACAAGTGCATTTCCTGCGGCCTGTGCATCGACGCCTGCAACACGATCATGGATTCCATGAAATATCCGCGGGGTCTGGTCCGTTATGATTCGGAGATCAATGCCAAGAGCGACAATCCGCAGAAACCGAAGTTGGATCTGCTGCGCCTGAGGACCATTGGCTACGGTTCCTTCATTCTTATTATGGCGGGCGTCATGGTCTACAACGTGGCGACGCGCACCACCTTTGAGGAGAGCGTGCAGCAAGTACGTCAGCCGCTGTTTGTGGTCCTGTCCGACGGCGAGATACGCAACCGCTATCAAATTCGGATTACCAACAAGACCGATCACGAGGAAACCTATGTTGTGACCACCAAAGGGGTGCCGGATGGCGCCTTGGATTTCGGCGGCTCCAGCAATGAAATGAAAGTCCGTGCGGGGAAAAGCCTGATGGAGCAGGTGAACGTCAAATTGCCGCCGCAGGTTGCGGCAACAACCGACACCATTGAGTTTATAATTACGCCCAAGGACAAACCTGCGGAAGCGGTCGTTCGCAAGGTCCGCTTCAATTCCCAACACGAAGGGTGATATGGCACTAATCGAGACGCTGTTCGGCGGCCTGCTGTTCATTGCAGGGCTTCATCTGTTGCTCCGCCTGGCAAAAGTAGGAAATTACTGGCGCGGCGTGTTGAGCGGCTTGTTGCCGACGGTGGCTTACCTGGTTTATGCGTCGAAACAGTGGCCGGGAGGCGACGTGGTGGCGGTGCACCTGACGGTGTACCTCGCCACGGCGACGGTGATGACCATCGCCAGCGGCGGCAAGCAGGGGGGGACGGGCAAATTGCATTGGGCCCCCATGCTGCTGACGGGCTTCTTCATCGTGCTCGCGGTGCTGATGGCCTCCTTCGTGATGATCTCCATCCGCGGCCTGCCTACGAGCGTGGCGCAGGTGTTCTTGCCCAACGTGAGCAATCGGCCTGTCCATACGGCATTTTCCGGCGTGGTGCCGCACAACGAAGAGGCAGCGAAAACCATCGCCCAACATCTCAGCGCCCAGGAAAAACAGCGGCAACTGGGGTGGAATGTTGAATTTGTCGGGCTTGAAACGGTAAGCCGGGAAAGAAATATCGAGGTAAAAATCACCGCCCGCGACGGCAAGCCGGTGCAAAACGCCATGGTGAACGTGTCCATCCAACCGCTGGCCGATGCCGAAAGCAAGCATGATGTGCCGCTCAAGGAAGAAAGTCCTGGCGCCTATCGTGGCCAATTGGAGTTCGCTAGGCCGGGCCGCTGGGTGATGGAGCTTCGTATCGAGCGTGGAAGCGATAAATATCAGGTCGAGCAAAGCGTGAGCGTGCCCAAAGCCTGATGGACGAAAATTGCTTCCACTGCGGCTTGCCGGTGCCGGAAGGGACGGCATTCGCCGTCGTCATCGAGGGGGCGCGGCGGGACATGTGCTGCCGGGGCTGCGAAGCGGTGGCTCAAGCCATCGTCGATAACGGCCTGGAGGCCTATTATCACCATCGCACCGCCATGCCCCAAAGCGGCCGCGACTTGGTTCCGGAAGAGTTGCGCAAGCTCGAGCTCTATAACCACCCCGAAATCCAAAAAAGCTTCGTCATCACCCCTGAAGAGCACCTCAAGCAGGCATCCCTGATTCTGGAGGGGATAACCTGCGCCGCTTGCGTCTGGCTCAACGAGCGGCATTTGCAGCAACTCCCCGGCGTGAAAGAGGTGCAGGTCAACTACTCCAGCCATCGCGCCCGTGTGACCTGGGACGAGCGGGAAATCGACCTGGCGCGGATACTAAAGGAAATCCAACTTCTCGGTTACAACGCCCACCCCTTCAACGCCAAGCAGCAGGAGGACGTGCGCAAGAAGGAGCGCCAGCGGGATTTGCGGCGCATCGCCGTGGCCGGCATTTCCATGATGCAGGTGATGATGCTGGCCGTGGCGCTTTACGCCGGGGACTACAGTGGCATCGAGGAAAGCACCAAGGTGCTCCTGCGCTACGTCAGCCTGCTGATGACCCTACCGGTGATGTTCTATTCCGCCATCCCTTTCTACCAAAGCGCCTGGAGGGCAATACGCTCCGGCCAGATGAACATGGACGTGCCGGTTACCCTGGCGATTCTTTCCGCCTTCGGCGGCAGCCTGTGGATGACCCTCAACAACAGCGGCGTGGTGTATTACGACGCGGTGTGCATGTTCAGCCTGTTCCTTCTCACTACCCGCTTCCTGGAGCGCAACGCACGGGAGAAATCCACCGAGGCGGCGGAAAACCTGCTCAAACTGATGCCCGCCATGGCGACCCGCCTGCAAAACGGCGAACAACAGGTGGTGGCGGTGATGGAGTTGGAAGCCGGGGACCTTGTCCTGGTAAAGCCGGGTGAAACCGTTCCCGCCGACGGCGTGGTGGAGCAGGGGATCAGCAGCGCGGATGAATCCCTGCTCACCGGGGAGAGCCGGCCGGTTGCCAAGGAAGCCGGCGCTTCGGTCATCGCCGGCAGCTTGAACCTGGAAGGCCCCCTCCAGGTATGCGTAACCGGGGTGGGGGAAAACACCGTTATCGCCGGCATCATCCGCATGCTGGACCGGGCCCAGGCGGAAAAACCCCGTCTTGCTCAGTTGGCGGACCGGGTCGCGGGGCGCTTTACCTACGGATTGCTGGCCCTGGCGGCCGTCGCGGCGGCGGGGTGGCTGCTGGTGGACCCGAGCAGGGCCTTTCCGGTCACCCTGGCCGTGTTGGTCGTCACCTGTCCCTGCGCCTTGTCCCTGGCGGCGCCGGCCGCATTTGCCGCAGCGGGGTCCCGCTTGCTGAAACGGGGCATCTTACTGACCCGCGGTCACGCGTTGGAGACCCTCTCCCATGTGAACCATGTGGTGTTCGACAAGACCGGCACCCTGACTTTCGGCAAACCCTTCCTGCACCAGGCGGTTGCCTTGGCCGATGTGGATGAAGCGCGTTGCCTGTCCATCGCCGCCAGCCTGGAACAGGCCTCCGAGCACCCCCTGGCCGCCAGCTTTCTTTACGCCAACAAAGGTGCCTTGTTGCCGGTGGAACAGGCGCAAAACACGCCGGGCAAAGGCGTCACCGGCATCATCGACGGTGTCCGCTACACTCTCGGCAACCGGCAGTTGTCCGCCATGGTTTCCACGGACGAGGTGCCGGGAATCCCCGCGGGCGCCACCGTGGTCTGGTTGTGCGACGAGCATCGCGCCCTGGCGGCCTTTGCCCTGTCCGACGAATTACGCCCCCAGGCGCTAGAAGCCGTAAACGCCCTGAAAGAACGGGGGGTGCGGGTCACCATACTGAGTGGCGATTCCCGCCCGGCCGTGGAGTACATCGCAGACCAGTTGGGCGTGCCATCCCGTTATTGGGAGCAACGGCCAGAAGACAAGCTGGCGGCCTTGCAGCGTTACCAACAGGAGGGGGACGTGGTGGCAATGGTCGGCGACGGCGTCAACGATGCGCCGATACTGGCCGGCAGCCAAGTGTCCCTGGCCATGGGCAGCGGCACCGACGTGGCGCGGGCCACCAGCGACATCGTGCTGCTGACGCAGAATTTGAGCGACGTGGTTCAGGCCCTGGAAACCGGCCGCGACAGCATTCAGGTCATGCGCCAGAACTTCGCCTGGGCCATCGGTTACAACCTGCTGGCGGTCCCCTTCGCCGTGTTCGGCTACATTCCGCCCTGGCTGGCGGCCATCGGCATGTCCGTGAGTTCCCTGGTGGTGGTGGTCAACGCCCTGAGGTTGCGCTAGCTCCGTGCTGCGGGTAGAGTAGGCGACTCGTAAAAGGAAGCGGCATCGGCTATGAACGGCGTTCTGATTTACCTCTTGGGCATGACCTTCTTCATCGTGATTTTCGCCGGCTTGGGCTTTTTTTGGGCGGTGCGCAGCGGCCAATTCGAGGACATGGAAGGGCCCGCCCAGCGCATCCTGATGGACGACGATGACCCGATGATCCCCCGGCGCCGGTTGAAGGACGGGGAAAATTAGAATACACTAAGCCCGTTGTGGTTTTTGGCAGGTTACTTGAAATTTAACCGGGAGGAACAAAGAATGTTAAGCAGAGACGGTTTGCCGATGTTGGCTGTGATTGCCCTGATCGCCTTTTCTTGGGTGAGTTTCCTGTCGGTGATTCTTTCCTGACCGGACCCGAAGGAAAATGAAAAAAGGCGTCGCAAAAGCGGCGCCTTTTTTATTGCCGGGAGCACAAGCCTAGGCGCTTGTTTCCTCGCCGATGATGGTTTTCATCTGCTGCAAGGCCTTTTGCTCGATCTGGCGGATACGCTCGGCGGATACGCCGAATTCGGCGGCCAGTTCGTGCAGGGTGGCGCCGGACTCTTCGGTCAGCCAGCGGGCCTCGATGATGCGGCGGCTTCGGGAGTCCAGGTTGTGAAGGGCTTTTTCCAGCCCCTTCTCGCGCAGCATGCCGCTTTCACAGGTCTCCAGCAGGGTCGAGGGTTCGTCGTGGGGGTCGGCCAGGTAATCGATGGGGCCGAAGCTATCCTCGTCGGAATCGGAATGCCCCTCCAGACCGATATCCCGGCCGCCAAGACGCATTTCCATCTCCACCACGTCGCTTTCCTTGACGTTCAGTTGCTGGGCGACCGCGGCCACTTCGCCGGGGCTCAGGGTTTCGGTGCCCTGCTTCAAACTGCGCAGGTTGAAGAACAGCTTGCGCTGGGCCTTGGTGGTGGCCACCTTGACCATGCGCCAGTTGCGCAGGATGAAATCGTGGATTTCGGCGCGAATCCAGTGGACGGCGAAAGACACCAAGCGCACGCCCCTCTCCGGGTCGAAGCGGCGAACAGCCTTCATCAGGCCGATATTGCCTTCCTGGATCAGGTCGGCATGGGGCAGGCCGTATCCAAGATAGCCCCGGGCGATATTCACCACCAAGCGCAAATGAGACAGCACCAGCATGCGGGCGGCCTCCAGGTCGTCACGCTGGCGAAAGCGGGTCGCCAAATCCCGTTCTTCTTCGGCGGAAAGCATGGGAAGGCGCTGAACCGAATGGATGTAGCTTTCCAGGCTGGAAGCCGACGCCGGGGTGGGTATGGTGAGAGCGGTAGTCGTCATCGTATGCAAACCTCCTTGGGAAGATTTTAGCACTCGCTGGATGAGAGTGCCAATCCGATGAATAAGTTCAAAATCGCCTTTTGCCGAAGGGGTCAGCCGCGCCGGCTGGGGTGGCGCAGGTGGCGTCCCACCGCCACGTAGGCGCCCAGGCAGCCGAGGAGGG
>JAGUYQ010000093.1 GCA_020061285.1 Betaproteobacteria bacterium | reverse complement strand
CCTGGCCCAGCTCGCCAAGCAGCGGGGCGTCACCGTCATCCGCGGCCGCGGCAGTTTCGCCGCCCCCCACCACCTGAAAGTGGACACTGCCGAAGGCGAGAAGATGGTGGTCTTCGACCACGCCGTCATTGCCGCCGGCTCCCAGGCCGTGAAGCTCCCCGGCTTCCCCGAGGACCCGCGCATCATCGACTCCACCGGCGCCCTGGCCCTGGCCGACGTGCCCAAGTCCATGCTGGTCATCGGCGGCGGCATCATCGGCCTGGAAATGGCCACCGTCTACTCCGCCCTGGGGACCAAGATCACCGTGGTGGAACTGGGCGACCAGCTCATTCCCGGCGCCGACCCGGACCTGGTGAAACCCCTCCACAAGCGCATCGAGAAACGCTACGAAGCCATCCTGCTCAAGACCAAGGTGGTCAAGGCCGAAGCCAAGAAGGACGGCATCCACGTCACATTTGAATCACCTGAAGGTGATAAAGGTGAAGGCGCACCGAAACCCCAGGTCTACGACAAGGTGCTGGTGGCCGTGGGCCGCCGCCCCAACGGCAAACTCATCGGCGCCGAAAACGCCGGGGTGCAGGTCACCGAGCAGGGCTTCATCCCCGTGGACAAGCAGCAGCGCACCAACATCCCCCACATCTTCGCCATCGGCGACGTCGTCGGCCAGCCCATGCTGGCCCACAAGGCGGTGCACGAGGGCAAGGTGGCGGCGGAAGTCATCGACGGCCATAAGGCCGCCTTCGATGCCCTCACCATCCCCTCCGTGGCCTATACCGACCCGGAGGTGGCCTGGATGGGCCTCACCGAAACCGAAGCCAAGAAGCAGGGCATCGCCTACGAGAAAGCCAATTTCCCCTGGGCCGCCAGCGGCCGCGCCCTGTCCCTCAACGCGGACTACGGCGTAACCAAGCTGATCGTGGACAAGGAAACCCGGCGAGTGCTCGGCGCCGGCATCACCGGCCCCCACGCCGGGGAGCTGATCGCCGAAGCCGTGCTGGCGCTGGAGATGGGGTCGGACGCCACCGACTTGGGGCTGACGATTCACCCCCATCCGACCCTGTCGGAAACGCTGTGTTTCGCGGCGGAGATGATAGATGGGACGATTACGGATATGTTGCCGAAGAAGCGGTAGTCGGCTGTCTGTTTTTGTCTTTCAGTGCCAAGGGGCGCAGTGGTGGTTGCCATTGCGCCCCTTAGTTTTTTGTGCGCTTCGCGCGAATTGTTTGAGACGGGGGGCGGCCCCGTAAGCCGCTCACTTTTCTTGTCTCGCCAAGAAAAGATAAGCAAAAGAAGGCGACCCCCTGCCCTGGTCCTTCGGACTTCCCTGCGGTTTGCGGCCCAAGCAGGCGGGCGCGTAAACTCGGGCCTAAAGGCCCTCAGACATACGCGCCCGACTTCCCCCGCTCGGGCCGCAAATCCTCGGCAGGGCAGAGGGGAGGGCACTTCAAAACCCCTCGCTGAACAACCGCCCTGCCCCTTCTCCCCCTGTTCTCTCACCCTTTACGCCCCCTAACCCCTATGGTTAAGATGTAACCGATAGCCAAATCGTTTTCGTATCACCTCATCATTTTGGAGAACCAAATGCTTGATAAAAAATCACAATTACTTAAGGCACTACTCTCTGAAGAGGAACAGCAAGCGTAGGGCGCAATAGCGCAGCGTATTGCGCCGCATGACCAACAATTATCTTCATCCCCATAGCCACCACCGCATTCCCTCACCCGACCTCCGGCCACCCTCTCCCGCCTGCGGGAGAGGGACCTTAACTCCCCTCCCACGCAAGCGGGGGAGGGGGGAGAGGGCCGCTCCCCCCCCTCTGCCCCGCCGAGTAGCGCAGCCAAGCCGGGCGGCCTCAGATGTCTGAGCCCCGAAGGGGCGAGTTTCTGAGGCCGCCCGGATTGGCGAGCAACGGAGGGAAGCCCGCAGGGCCGGGGTAGGGGGTGCCCTTTTCTTTGGTTACTTATCTTTTGGGCAAGCAAAAGAAAGTAACCTGCTGTCGGGCAGCCCCCGACACCCAAACTATCCCGCGCGAAAGCGCGACCAAACCCAAAACCCGAAAATAAAGTTTGCTTTATCTCCCCTATACACCCATACTGCGTGCAGCAGCATTTTCAAGTAATGTAGTCGGCTATTAGCACGTTACGCCGTACCTCATCTCATCGGTACCCAGTTCGTCAGCTTCTTCGTCTTGATTCTCGTCTGCCAGGGCAACAGCCCGATTTTCTAAATTTTTTCAAGGACGTTTAAACATGGCAACTGGTACTGTTAAGTGGTTCAATGATTCCAAAGGTTTTGGCTTTATCACCCCGGACGGTGGCGGCGAGGATCTCTTCGCGCATTTCTCCGCCATTCAGTCCGCGGGCTTCAAGACCCTGGCCGAAAACCAGAAAGTGGAATTCGACATCACCACCGGCCCCAAGGGCAAGCAAGCATCGAACATTCGCATTGCGTAATTCGGTTCTCGCCTGACCCCACAAAAAGCCCGGCAAGCCGGGCTTTTTTGTTCACCCCTTACCGGGCGCGATAGGCGCCCAGGAGCACGCCGCAGATGGCCAAAGAAGAACTGATCGAACTTGAAGGAGTGGTAGCCATGGTGCTGCCCGATACGCGCTTTCGCGTCACCCTGGACAACGGCATGGAAGTGATCGCCTACGTGGCGGGCAAGATGCGCAAGCACCGCATCCGTATCCTCGCCGGGGACAAGGTATCCCTGGAAATGTCCCCCTACGACCTGTCCAAGGCGCGGATCAATTTCCGCTACAAGGAAGAACGCTCCGGCCCCCCTTCCTCCCCGCCGCCTTTCCGCCGCCGCTGAAACCGAGGGCCTCCCCATCCGTGGCGGGCAGGAGTATTATTAGCCCTCGCTAATTCACCCCCCGCTCAAGGAGGAGACCCCATGTCCAGCGCCACATTCAACACTGCCGTCGTCGATTCCCTGCGCCAAAAACTCGACAGCCACCCGGTCTACGGCGCGGTGCGCACCCTTGATGACCTGCGGGCGTTCATGAGCCACCATGTGTTTTCGGTGTGGGATTTCATGTCGGTGGTGAAGTATCTGCAAAACCAGATCGCCCCCACCACCTACCCGTGGAAGCCACGGGGCCATCCTTCGGTGCGCTATTTCATCAATCAGTTGGTGCTGGAGGAGGAATCCGACCAGGGGCTGCCGGCGGCGGACGGCTCCGCCACCTTCGCCAGCCATTTCGAGCTGTATTGCGACGCCATGCGGGAAATCGGCGCCGACCCGACGGGAGTGCTGAATTTCGTCGAGACCGCCGCCGACAAGGGCATCACCGCGGCCCTGGCCCTGGGCGTCGCGCCGGCGCCCTCCCACCGGTTCATGGAGAGCACCTTCGCCTTCATCGGCACGGACAAGCCCCACATGGTGGCGGCGGCCTTCGCCCTGGGGCGGGAGCACATCATTCCCGGCATGTTCCGCGCCTTCCTCAAGGACATGGGCATCACCGACAAGGACGCGCCGGCCTTCCATTACTACCTGAACCGGCACATCCACCTGGACGAGGATTTCCACGGGCCGATCTCCCTGCAACTGCTCGACGAACTGATCGGCGGCGATGCGGGAAGGATGAAGGAGGCGGAAGAGGCGGCCTGCGCCGCGGTGGAAGCGCGCATCCGCTTCTGGGATGGGGTGATGGCGGCACTCGGTCGCTGACCGCCGCAATAAACCGATCAGCCCCCGCAGGGCGTCCAGTCGCCGCAAATGGGGCGATGGGTGGAGAGGGTGATGGTATCGACGAAATCCCGCCCCTTTTCGGCCAGCAGGTTGCATATGCCCTCGCTGTCGGCAACGAAGCGGCAATCGTCCTGCTGGACATCTCGCGCCCCGTCCCAATGGGCACAGGTGCCGCAAACCGGTTCCAGCCGGTTCATGGTGATCAAGCCGTACACGCTTTCCCTTCCTCCAATTTGATTCATATCCCCGGTAACGGTCTTGGCGCCGCCCTTGGGGATTTCAAAGCTCTTTCTGATGCAGCCGGCGTATCTTCTGAACAACCGGTTCATCTGGGGAGTTACCCCGAGTTCGACCATGCGGCCATCGGTCTGGCGGTATTTCTTGCTGACGAGCCCCTGATTGATCAACCGCTTGAGCCGCCGTTGCACCGTCGCCGGTGAAGCGATCTCCAGCAGAAAGAGCTGCTTCAGGGTCAGGGGCTTGCCGATTTCCTGGTAGTAGCCGATCTCCACCGCGATGGTGTAGTCCTCGAAGGACTGGATCATGGGCAGGTGCTTTTTCTGGAAAGAATCGATCTTCCGCAAAACCGAATATGCGCTGGACATAGGGTTGACACTTTAATCAATACTGAAGGTGGCTCAATGGCAATCTATGGTCAGATTGACCACGAATCCAAACAATTAGGGAATGTACTGATTCAGTTTTTCGCCGGGGGAGCGGCGGAAGGTTTGCGGCTGAACACCACCACCCGGTTGCGCCCGGCCTGCTTGGCGGCATAGAGGGCCTGGTCGGCCACCTTGAGCAAGGCCTCGGGGCCGGCAAGGGCGTTGTCGCGGGAAGCGGCGCCGATACTCGCGGTAAGCTTGAGGGTGTGGCCGGGGATGGCGAACACCCCGGCCTCGAAGGCCTTGCGCAGCCGTTCGGCGGCCTGGGCGGTGGACTTCAGGTCGGCGGCGGGGCAAATCACCAGGAACTCCTCGCCCCCCAGGCGGCACACCACGTCCTCCTTGCGGATGGCTTTCTTGATCAGGACGGCGCTCTGGCGCAACACGGCATCCCCGGCGTCGTGGCCGTGGGTGTCGTTGATCTGCTTGAAGCGGTCGATATCCAGCAGCATGCAGGACAGGGGATGATCGTGGCGGGCGGAGGCGGCCCATTCCTCGTCGAAACGCTCCAGGCCGTAGCGGCGGTTGGGCAACTGGGTCAGGGAGTCGGTCAGGGCCGCCTCCAACAGGCGCTGGTTGGTCACCGCCAATTCGGCGGCGGAACGGCGCACATCCTCCCGCTCCAGCAGAATTTCCTCCTGCAACTGCACCACCCGCTGGCCGGCCCGAAGGCGCGCCTTCAGGGCCCGCTCCCGGAAGGGTTTGACGATGTAGTCGTCCGCCCCCGCCTCGAAAGCCTCCACCAGCTTCTCCTCGTCCTCCAGCACGGTGAGGATGATGAGGTACATCATGCGCCCCGCCCGGCTTTCGCGCAGGGACTTGCACAAGGCCAGGCCGTCCATCTCCGGCATCACCCAGTCGGTGATGATCAACTGGGGCTGCCACTCCATGGCCTTCGCCAATCCCTCCTTGCCGTTGGCCGCGGTCGCCACGGTATGCCCCGCCGCGGTGAGCAGCTTTTCCAGCAGGGCGAGAATCGCCGGGCTATCGTCCACCACCAGGATGCGCAAGGGGAACTGCTGCTCTTCCCCCATCACCGCCGGCGCCGCCGGCATGGCCGCCGCCATTTCGGCGAAGGGCGGCAAATCGTGGGTCTGCACCTGGAGGATGGATCCCCACTCGCGCCATTCCGTCACCACCTGGTCGGACAAGGCGTTGACGGCGTCGGCGTCCATCCCCAGGCGGGCGCCCAGCACGTACAGGCGCGGCAGCAT
>JAGUYQ010000076.1 GCA_020061285.1 Betaproteobacteria bacterium | reverse complement strand
GGAACGCACGCTGTCGCGCCGTACCCCGGCCCCCCACACCCCTTGCAGGCCGGACGCCAGGGGCAGGGTCTGCTGGAACTCCAGGTCGTCTCGCTGCATGTCCACGTCGAAATCCACCGCGATGGGTTGGCCGCCGTTGCCGTGGACGGTGAAGGGCTGCCGCTCGCGGCTGTCGAAATGGTAATACTGGAGGGAGGTTTCCGCGTCCGGCGCGGTACTGCGCCGCCAAGCCGCCTGGAAGAAGTGGCTGCTGCTGCGGTAGGCCCGGGTGGGGTTGCCGCTGTCGGTGCTGGCCCCCACCGTGTCGTCTCCCTGGGTGAGGCCGAACTGGAAGCGCAAATCGTCCAGGGAGGTGAGTTGGTAGGCCACTTGGCCGTTGACCACGTCGCGGCGGATTCTCTCCCCCAGGTTGTAGTCGGCGATGCCGAGGTCGCGGTAATGGGTGGCGCCGCGGCGGGACACGGTCAGGCGCCAGTCGAGGGGACCGCTGCCGCCGTTCGTGCGCAGGGCCAGTTCCCCGGTTCCCTTGTCTCCCGCCTGCGCCAACAGATGGGTGCCGCTTTCGCTGCGGGGGGACTTGGTGATGATGTTGACCACCCCCTCGAAGGCGTTGGCGCCGTAGGTCGCCGGGTTGGGGCCCCGCACCACCTCGATGCGCTCGATGTCCTCCACCCGGAAGGGCAGGCCGCTCCAGTCCACCTTGCCGTCGAAGGGGTTGTACACCGAGCGTCCGTCCACCAGCACCTGCAAGCGGCGACCGTTGGCGTCGCCGAGACCGTGGTTGACCACGATGGGCGGACCTTCGGGCCAATCGGCCACCAGGAAGCCTGGCACCAGGCGGAACAGGTCGTGGATTTCGGTGAAGCCGGAGGCCCGGATCATCTCCTGGTCGATGACCGTCACCGGTGCCGGGGCGTCGAGGGGAGACTGGGCGAGACGGGAGGCGGTGAGGACCAGGGGCACGTCGCCGAGAAACGCCCCCTCGTCCACCGGCGCTTCGGCCGCCCAGACGGGCAAGGCCGAAAAAGATAAACAGCAAACAACCAGCCGCCTGTTCATGATCTGCACCCAGTCGCGGCTGGGCGGGAAACCCGCCCTATATTTCCGCTTCGACTTCCTTCTTCTCCACTTTCACGAACTGTTCCCGTGACACCCCCAGCCACATGACGATGGGGCTCGCCACCAGCACCGAGGAATAGATGCCGAAGACGATGCCGATGGTCAGGGCGAGGGCGAAGTAGAACAGGGCCTCGCCGCCGAAGAAGAGCATGGACAGCACCATCAGTTCGGTCATGGTGTGGGTGATGACGGTGCGGGACATGGTGCGGGTGATAGCGTTGTCGATGATCTCCGGCACGCTGGCCTTGCGCATCTTGCGGAAGTTCTCGCGGATCCGGTCGAACACCACCACCGATTCGTTCACCGAGTAGCCCAGGATGGCGAGGACGCCGGCCAGGACGGTGAGGGAGAACTCCCACTGGAAGAAGGCGAAGAAGCCGAGGATGATCACCACGTCGTGCATGTTGGCGACGATGGCGGCGACGGCGAAGCGCCATTCGAAGCGCACCGCCAGGTAGGCCATGATGCCCAGGCAGACCACGATCAGGGCCAGGGCGCCGTTCTCGTACAACTCCTTGCCCACCTGGGGGCCGACGAATTCCACCCGCTGCTTCTGCACCGTGTCGTCGGCGGCTTGCAACGCCGTGAACACCTTGTCGGAAAGCTGGGCGCTGGACAGGCCCGCCTTCACCGGCAGGCGCACCAGCACGTCCTGGGAAGTGCCGAAGTTCTGCACCGCCGCGTCGGACAAGCCGATGGAAGCCAGGGTGTCGCGAATCTTGGGCACGTCCGCCGGCTGGGGATAATGCAACTCCATCACCGTGCCGCCGGTGAAGTCCACCCCCAGGTTGAGGCCCTTGGTGGCCAGGGCGCCCACCGCCATGACGAAGGTCAGCAGGGAAACGACCGTGGTCACCCGCGCATACTTCATGAACGGGAGGTCGCGCTTGATATTGAAGAATTCGATCATGTCGTTTCTCTGCCCCTCAGATGGAGACGTTCTGGACCCGTGCCCTGCGGCCATAGACCAGGTTGACGATGCCGCGGGACACCATCACCGCGCTGAACATGGAAGTAAGGATACCCAGGCACAACACCACGGCGAAGCCCTTCACCGGACCGGAGCCGAGCCAGAACAGGGCGACGCCGGCGATGAGGGTGGTGATGTTGGAGTCCAGGATGGTGGAAAAGGCCCGCTCGTAACCGGCGTGGATCGCCGCCTGGGGCGAGGACCCGGCGCGCAGTTCCTCGCGAATGCGCTCGTTGATCAGCACGTTGGCGTCGATGGCCATGCCAACGGTGAGGGCGATACCGGCCATGCCCGGCAAGGTCAGGGTCGCCTGGAGCAGGGACAGGATCGCCACCAGGAAGAGCACGTTGGCCCCCAGGGCCAGGGTGGAAATGACACCGAAGAGGCGGTAGTAGAACATCATGAAGAGGGCGATGGCGGCGAAGCCGTAGATGTTCGAGTGGAAGCCCTTGGCGATGTTCTCCTTGCCCATGCTGGGGCCCACGGTGCGCTCCTCGACGATGTCCATGGGCGCCGCCAGGGCGCCGGCCCGCAGCAGCAGGGCGATGTCGTTGGCCTCCCGTGTATCCATGCGCCCGGAAATCTGCACCCGGCCGCCGCCGATTTCGGTGCGGATGACGGGAGCGGTGATGACTTCCGCCTGGCCCTTCTCGATCAGCAGGATGGCCATGCGCTTGCCGATGTTCTCCCGCGTCACCTGCTGGAAGATGCGGGCGCCGCGCCCGTCCAGGGTGATATGCACCGCCGGCTCGCCGGTCTGGCCGTCGAAGCCGGGCTGGGCGTTGCTGATGTAGTCGCCGGTGAGGACCACCTGCTTCTTCACCAGCACCGGGGTGCCGTTGCGCTCGTTGAACAGGTCGTCGCCGAAGGGTACTTGGCCCTGCATGGCGACGGCGACGTCGTGCTCCTCGTCCACCATGCGGATTTCCAGGGTGGCGGTGCGGCCGAGGATTTCCTTCGCCTTGGCTGTGTCCTGCACGCCGGGCAGTTGCACCACCACCCGATCGGCCCCCTGCTGCTGGATGATGGGCTCGGCCACGCCGAGCTCGTTCACCCGATTGCGCAGGGTGGTGATGTTCTGTTGCAGGGCGTACTCCTGCAAGCGCTTGCGGGCCTCGGGCTTGAGGCCGCCCACCAAGTACAGTTCGCCCGCCTCGTCCGCGGTCTTGAATGCCAGGTCGGGCTGGGCCTTGGCCAATTCGGCCTCGCCTTGGCTACGCCCCTGCTCGTCGCGGAACTTGACCTTGAGCTGGCCGCCGTCGCGGCTGACGCCGGAGTAGGGAATTTTCTGGTCCCGCAGGGAGGAGCGGATGTCGCCGCTCATGCGGTCGATGGCCTTGTCCAGGGCCGCCTTCATGTCCACTTGCAAAAGGAAATGCACCCCGCCCCGCAGGTCCAGGCCCAGGTACATGGGCAAGGCGCCGAAGGCATGGAGCCAGGCGGGGGAGCTAGGCAGCAGGTTCAGGGCCACGGTGTAGCCGCCATTGAGCTGGCCTTGCAGCAGATCCTTGGCTTTGAGCTGGGTATCGGTGTCGGCGAAGCGTATCTTGACGCCGCTGGCGTCGAGAACGGCGCCGGTGTAGGGGATATTGGCCTGTTTCAGGGCGGATTCGGCCGAGTCCAGCAAGGCGCTGTCGGCCTTGTTCACCGCCTTGGCGGGGGATATCTGCACCGCGGGCGATTCGCCGAAGAAGTTGGGCAGGGTATAAAGCAAGCCCAGCACCAGCGCCACGGCGATGACGACGTATTTCCACAGGGGATAGCGATTCATAACAGCCTCTCGAAGGCGGGCGTGGAGAAGGCGCCCGGCGTGCCGCGCTTATTGGTTTTCTTTGATGGTGCCCTTGGGCAGCAGAATCTGGACGGTGGGCTTCTGCACCATGATCACGGTGTTCTCCGCCACTTCCAGGCTGACGAAGTTGTCACTGATCTTCACCACCTTGCCCACCATGCCGCCCTGGGTGACCACCTCGTCACCCTTTTGCAGGGCGTCGAGCATGTTTTTCTGCTCCTTGGCCTTTTTCATCTGGGGACGGATGAGCATGAAATAGAACAGGACGAAAATGGCGATCAGGGGCAGAAAACCCATGAACCCCTCGGGGCCGCCGGCGGGGGCGGCAGCGTCGGCCGCGTGGGCGAGGTTGATCAGCATGTCGAGACTCCTTACGTCAATATACGGATTAAGCGCAGGATTTTAGCACGATGCTCTTGCCCTGGCGTGGCGACTTCGCCTCGGCATGTGCTAGATTGGCTGTAGACGCCGTTTGCAGCGGCCTTTCCGAGGAGCCGACATGCCCCAGCCCTTTCTTTACACCATCCGCCCCATGGGTCGCGAGGAAATTCCGTTCGCCGTGGAGTTGGCCGCCCGCGAGGGCTGGAACCCCGGCCTCCACGACGAGGAAGCCTTTTACCGCGCCGACCCGGCGGGCTTTCTCGTCGGCTGCCTGGGGGACACGCCCGTCGGCTGCATCTCCGCCGTGTCCTACGGCGGCTCCTTCGGCTTCATCGGCTTCTACATCGTGGTTCCGGAACAGCGGGGCAAGGGCTACGGCATCCGCCTGTGGAACGCCGCCCTGGAGCACCTGGCCGGCCACGTCGTCGGCCTCGACGGCGTGGTGGCGCAACAGGACAACTACCGCAAATCCGGCTTCCGTCTCGCCTACAGCAACATCCGCTTCGAGGGCAGCGGCATATCAAGCGCACCGGCCCCATCGTCCATCGTCCCCCTCGACACGCTGCCCTTCGACAGCGTGGCCGCCTACGACCGCCGCCACTTCCCGGCCGAGCGCCGAACCTTTCTCGAAGAATGGCTGAAAATGCCGGAATCCCTCGCCCTTTGCTGGATGGAGAACGGCGTCCTGCGGGGCTACGGCGTCATCCGCCGCTGCCGCGCGGGGCGCAAGATCGGCCCCCTCTTCGCCGACGACGGGGGCATCGCGGAACAGCTCTACCTCGCCCTGTCCTCCGGCGCCGACGGCCCCGTCTATCTCGACGTGCCGGAGGTCAACGAAGCGGGCATGGCCCTGGCGGAGAAATACGCCATGGTCCGGGTTTTCGGCACCGCCCGCATGTACACCGGGGAAGCGCCGGCCCTGCCCCTGGAGCAAATCTTCGGCGTCACCACCTTCGAGCTAGGCTGAGTACCGGCGCCGGAATTCGGCCACGAACTCGGCGAAGCGGTGTTCCTCGATGGCGAGGCGCATGCCCGCCATCAATTCTTGGTAGTAGTGGAGGTTGTGGAGAGTGTTGAGACGGGCGCCGAGAATTTCCTGGGAGCGGAACAGGTGGTGCAGATAGGCGCGGGTGAAATTCTTGCACGTATAGCAGCCGCACTCCGCGTCCAGGGGCGCGAGATCGTTGCGGTAGCCGGCGTTGCGAATCTTCACCACCCCGTTGCGGGTGAACAGCCAGCCGTTGCGGGCGTTCCGCGTCGGCATGACGCAATCGAACATGTCCACCCCCCGGCTCACCGCGTCCACCAAATCTTCCGGCGTGCCCACCCCCATCAGGTAGCGGGGCTTGTCCGTGGGCAGTTGGGGCACGGTGTGATCGAGGATGCGCAGCATGTCCTCCTTGGGCTCCCCCACCGACAGGCCGCCCACGGCGTAGCCGTCGAAGCCGATATCGGTCAGCCCCCGCAGGGATTCGTCCCGCAGGGATTCGTACATGCCCCCCTGGACGATGCCGAAGAGGGCGTTGGGGTTGCCCTCGTGGGCCTTCTTCGACCGCCCCGCCCAACGCAGTGAAAGACGCATGGAATCCGCCGCTTGGCTTTCGTCGGCGGGATAGGGGGTGCACTCGTCGAAAATCATCACGATGTCCGAGTTCAGCACCTTCTGGATGCCCATGGACTCCTCGGGGGTGAGGAAGCAGCGGTCGCCGTTGATGGGGGACTGGAACTTCACCCCCTCCTCCGAAATCTTGCGCAGGTCCCCCAGGCTAAACACCTGGAAGCCGCCGGAGTCGGTCAGGATCGGCCCGTCCCAACCCATGAAGCGGTGCAGCCCGCCGTGGGCCGCGATCACGTCCAGGCCGGGGCGCAGCCAAAGGTGGAAGGTGTTGCCGAGGACGATCTGGGCCCCGATTTCCTTCAGTTCGGCCGGTGACATGGCCTTCACCGAACCGTAAGTGCCCACCGGCATGAACACCGGGGTTTCCACGGTGCCGTGGGCCAGTTGCAGGGTGCCGCGGCGGGCAAGGCCGTCGGTGGTATGAAGTTGGAATTTCATCAGGTCCAAAGCATGGGTACGCCGTAGGGCTCCAAGGCACGGTCATGGCTCACGAGCACCAAATGCTCGTGCTGCGCCTGGGCCACCAGCAGGCGGTCGAAGGGATCACGGTGATGGGTCGGAAGATGGGCGGCCACTTCCACGTGGGAAAAGGAAATGGCCAGTTCGTCGAAGCCGCTGCCCGTCACCCCGGTGGAAAACGGCTCCGGCAGTTCCAGCTTGCCCAGGGCCATCTTGATGTGGGCTTCCCAGGCGGATGCCGCGCTGACGAAGACGATATCCGCCAGGGAAATCGCCCCCCGCACTTCAGGAAGCAATCTGCCGTCGTCGGTCCGCCACCACAGGAAAACGTGGGTATCCAGCAACAGGGCTCGGTTCACCGGGGCTCGCCCTCGAAGGCGGCGAGCACGTCTTCCGGCAGAGGCGCGTCGAAACCCTCGGCGATGCGGACTTTGCCCTCCCAACCTCCCGGATGACGGGGCGCGTGACCCGCCAGGGGAACCAGCCGGGCCATGGGCTTGCCGCCCTTGGCCACCACGATTTCCTCGCCGTGGGCGGCCCGCTCCACCAGCGCGGAAAGGTGGGTCTTGGCTTCGTAGAGGTTGTAGATGGCTTGGGACATGGCGGGCCTTCATGGATTGGTCATGCTTGACCAAATTATACGCCCGGGCCGGACAAAAATACAGTTCGCACAGGAATTTCCCGAGCCATCACGCAATTTTAGCTAACCGGAAAAAGCTTTCGCCGATATTGAAACGCCTTGGCCGCATTACTCAGGGAGGGCATGAGCGAATAGGTGGTTATGCCCATGTCGAACAGAATACGGAGCAATTCATCCGCTTCGGAAACCGGCAAGGTGACCTTCGTCAAGTTCTGGCGAACGCCAACCGTTTCCTCAAGCACCTCCTCCAGCGTCGGCCACCTGCCGCACTCCACTAGAAAGCGGTTCGCCCGTGGCATGTGCATGAACACCCCCTGCTGCGCCCGCAGAAAATGATTGTCATGGCGGGGACTGTGCGCCATCGTCAGGAAATCCGAGTGTTTTTCAAGGTCATCTGTTCGCAGCATATAAACCGCTATTTTTTCGGGTTTTTCCCGTTCGGCCTCGTCGGCAAGCGAGGAAACCTTGATGGCGGCGAAGTATGCCGCCACGTAGGGCGACTCGCTCCAGTCGAGCAGGCGGGTGGGCACGCCGTGATGCTGTGCCAAAGCCAAGCCGCGAAGCAGCGCCGGGTCTGGAAAGGGACTGTCGAGTTCGGATTCCCCTATTTCACCGCTCCACAATTTTCCAACCAAGTCCGCGTGCACTCCTACCGTCGTATAGTCGATGGGCGTCGGCAAGCCCTGTTCATCGGCGGACTCAAGGAACAGGAACGCCGCTCGCAACTCCGCGTGCAACCAGCGTGCGAGCCACTTCACACACTCGTCCCTGTCGGCAGGGATAACTCCAAGGTCACAGATTGCCTGAAAATCTGCGAGATGATTGTTGGTGCGAAAAACGCTCGGTTCCAAGCGCCAGTCGGCATTGGCCTG
>JAGUYQ010000028.1 GCA_020061285.1 Betaproteobacteria bacterium | reverse complement strand
CCTGGGGATCGCGGCATTCGTCCACCACGTCGTCCACTTCCCGGCAGAAGGCGTAGACGGCGGTGATGGCCCGGCGTCGCTGCGGCGGCAGGAAGCGGAAGCTGGTGGCGAAGCTGGAACCGCTGCGGGCGGTCTTGTCCTGGCAATACTGATCCGGGGTCATTTCGCGCGCAGGGCTTTCCACAGCATATACAGCCAGTCGAAGGGCTCCAGCACCGGCCGGTCGCGGAACACGTCGCCGCCGTTCTTGTGCAGCTTGCGCAGGATGGTTTCACCGCCGGCGATGATGGTCCGCAGTTCCATCCCCTTCCGCCCCGGCAGTGCCTTGCCCAGCGGCGCCCCGGCCTGGAGGAGCTTGCGCGCCCGCTCGATCTGGAAGTGCATGAAGGGCCGCCACGGGCCGATAGTCTGGCCGAGGGCGAGCTGCCTCTCGGTGATGCCGTATTTCGCCATTTCGTCCTGGGGCAGGTAGACCCGGTCCTTCTGCCAGTCGATGGCGATGTCCTGGAGAAAATTGATCAGTTGCAGGCTGCTGCAAATGGCGTTGGACCAGGCGAGGTTCTTTTCCGTTGCCGCCTCGAACAGGTACAGCAGCAGTTCCCCCACCGGGTTGGCGGAACGGCGGCAATAGTCCATCACCTCGCCGAAATCGGCGTAGCGCGTCTTCTCCACATCCTGGGCGAAGGCGGACAGGAGGTCGTAGAAGGGTTGCAGGGGCAGTCCACGGGCGACGATCATCGGCGCCAGCTCCTGGAACAGGGGCTCGGAGGGGGTGATGCCCTCGCGGATCATGTCCAGTTGCTGGCGGAAGCCGTCCAGCAGGGCCAGGCGTTCGGCGGGGACGAGGTCGCCCTCGTCGGCGAAATCGTCCGCCCGGCGGGCGAAGTCGTAGATCAGCGCCACCGGCCTGCGCAATTCGCGGGGGAGGAGGACGGAGGCGACGGGGAAGTTTTCGTAGTGTTTTTTTGCCATGGTTGCTGGGTCCCGGGAAGAATGCCGGTCGGCGGCGACTATAGTACACCGCGCCTTCGCTTCGTGGGGGCGGGCGACTATGGAAAAATCCCACAGGAGTGGCTTTCGGTGAGAAAATTCCTTTTTCGGGAATGATGACGTCATTGTTTGAAAGGCTGGATATCGGTGAATGAGGCGCGCTCGCGGTGAAATCCGCCCGGTTGTTGCCCCTTGAGCAGGCGCGGCCAGGGATGCGGCTGGCTTGCGATGTCTGCGACAGCAACGGCCACCCCATGCTGTCCGCCGGGGCGGAACTGAACGACAGCCTTCTGGCCTCCCTGGCGCGCCGTCACGTAAGGCAAATCCAGGTGGAAGTGGAGGAGCGCTTGTCCGAGGAGGAGCGCGCCGCTCGCCAGGAGGCGGTTGTCAACCGCCTCGGCAAGCTGTTCCGCCATAGCGGAACGGACCCGTTGATGGCCAGTTTGCGCGAGGTGCTGTTGCGCCATCGTTTGGGTGGTCCGTCATGACGGCGCCGGCGGTGGAGCAAATGCTCCAGGATATCCGGCAACTGCCGTCCTTGTCGGTGGTGGTGTTGGAAATTCTCGACAGTTTCAAGGACGAGGGGCTGAAGGTCCCCGAACTGGTGCGCAAGATCGGCCGCGACCAGGCCCTGGCGGCCCGTGTGCTGCGGGTGGCCAATTCCGCTTTTCTCGGCTTTCCCAGCAAGGTGGCGTCCATCAACGAGGCGGTGGTGGTGCTGGGCTTCCATGCCGTCCGTTCCCTGGCCCTGGCGGCGGGGGTGATCCAGCAGTTTCCGCCGGGTGACGGCCGGGCCTTCGACCGGCTCGCCTTCTGGCAGCACGCCATCGGCGTCGGCGTCGTTGCCAGGGTGTTGGCCCAGAAGCTGGGGCGGAACCAGGAGGAGGCCTTTACCGCCGGCCTGCTGCACGACATCGGCCGCCTGGTGCTGGATACCTATTTCCACGACGGTTTCCTCCAGGTGCTGGCCCTTGCGGCCGCTGAAGACTGCTCCCTGGTGGAGGCGGAGAAAAGGCTGCTGGGCATGGACCACGCCGAAATCGGCTTCGAGGTGGCGCGGCAATGGAAATTTCCCCTGCCGGTACAATTGTCCATCCGGGGCCACCATGGGCCGGACGGTGAGGTTTCCGACCTGGCCGACTTGGTCCATTTTGCCAATGTGCTCGCCCACGGCCTGGAAATCGGCAACTCCGGCTACGATCAGGTGCCGCCCCTGGCGGCTGGAGCCTGGCAGAGGCTGGGGCTGGATTGGGATGCGGTGGCGGCCTGCCTGCCGGAAATAGAGCGTCTCAATGCCGGTGCGACTTTATTGGTGGCGGAAAGCGCATAGCTTTTATTGTTGTTTTGCCGAGTGTTGATTAAAATTGTCAACGGATTGTCACGCAACCCCCTTCAACGATCACTCTCATTCCCGCAGACAACTCTACAGGAACCGTGAGCGTCGGCCCGTTTTCCGGGCTTGGTGCGGCAGGTGCCTTGGACGGGGGGTATAATCGCGAAAGTGGCGGAATTGGTAGACGCACTGGATTTAGGTTCCAGCGCCGCAAGGTGTGGGGGTTCGAGTCCCCCCTTTCGCACCAACAGGTTAATTTCAAAGAATTAAGGAATTCGGAATGCAAGCACAAGTGGAAAATACTGGGGCCCTGGAAAAAAGCCTGGATATCGCCGTCGCGCTG
This sequence comes from Betaproteobacteria bacterium, assembly GCA_020061285.1. Next base: position 296 of record JAGUYQ010000028.1, on the reverse strand, counting down.
GACAAGCTGGAGGCGGATGTGGAGCAGCGCCTCAAGCGCCTCGCCCGCACCGTGAAAATGCAGGGCTTCCGCCCCGGCAAGGTGCCGTTCAAGGTGGTGGCCCAGCAGTACGGCCCCCAAGTCCGTCAGGAAGCCCTGGGCGAGGCGGTACAGCGTGCCTTCGCCGACGCGGTGAACGAGCAGAAGCTGCGCGTGGCGGGCTATCCCCGCATCGAGCCCAAGGAGGGCAGCGGCCAGGAGCGCATCGAGTTTTCCGCCGTGTTCGAGGTGTACCCCGAAGTGACCGTGGGCGACCT
>JAGUYQ010000083.1 GCA_020061285.1 Betaproteobacteria bacterium | reverse complement strand
TGGAGGAGCCCATGGCGAACTCGTCCATGTTGGTCTTGCCCAGGTTCACCGCCCCCGCTTGGTTGAACTGTTCGATCACATGGGCGTCGTAGGGCGAGACGAAGTTGTGCAGCATCTTGGAGCCGCAGGTGGTGAGCCAGTCCTGGGCGCAGAAAATATCCTTCTGGGCCACCGGAATGCCCGTCAGGGGCCCGGCGTCACCCTGGGCGCGGCGGGCGTCGGCGGCCTTGGCTTGGGCTAGGCTCCGGTCGCCGTTGACGGTGATATAGGCGTTGAGCTTGGGGTTCAGGTCGGCGATGCGGTCGAGGTAGGCCTGCGTCAACTCGACGCTGGAAATCTTCTTCTCGGCCAGGAGGGCCGACAGTTGTTTCAGGCTGGCGTTGAGCATGTTATTCGATGACTTTGGGAACGAGATACAGACCGGCTTCGGTCTGGGGGGCCACGGCCTGGAAGTCGGCGCGGCGGTCGGATTCGGTGACGGCGTCTTCCCGCAGGCGCTGGAAAATTTCCTGGGCGTGGGCCATGGGTTCGACGCCGGAGGTGTCCACCGCCTGCATCTGTTCCACCAGTTGGAAGATGTCGGAAAGCTGCTGAAGGTAGGCCGCCGCTTCCTGGTCGGTGACCTCGATGCGGGCCAGATGGGCGATGCGTTTCACATCGTCGAGGGCCAGAGTCATAATTTCACCTGATAAAGCACTTAAATACCAAAGCGCGTTAGGTTATCATATCTCATTATCTTCGACCCACCCCGGCAGGCGGAATTTGTCTATGTTTGGATTTTTACGCGGTTATTTTTCCACTGATTTGGCGATCGACCTCGGCACCGCCAACACCCTGATTTACGTGCGCGGCAGGGGCATCGTCCTCGACGAACCCTCCGTCGTCGCCATCCGCCAGGAGGGCGGTCCCTCCGCCAAGAAGACCATCCAGGCGGTGGGCGTGGAGGCGAAACAGATGCTGGGCCGCACCCCCGGCAACATCACCGCCATCCGCCCGATGAAGGACGGCGTGATCGCCGACTTCACCATCACCGAGCAGATGCTGAAATACTTCATCAAGAAGGTGCACGACTCCCGGCTCCTTTCCCCCAGCCCCCGCATCATCATCTGCGTGCCCTGCGGCTCCACCCAGGTGGAGCGCCGCGCCATCAAGGAATCCGCGGTGGGCGCCGGCGCCCGTCAGGTGTATCTGATCGAGGAACCCATGGCGGCGGCCATCGGCGCCGATCTGCCGGTGGCCGAGGCCACCGGCTCCATGGTGGTGGACATCGGCGGTGGCACCACCGAGGTGGGCGTGATCTCCCTCGGCGGCATCGTCTATTCCGCCTCGGTGCGGGTGGGCGGCGACAAGTTCGACGACGCCATCATCAACTACATCCGCCGCAACTACGGCATGCTGATCGGCGAATCCACCGCCGAGACCATCAAGAAGGAAATCGGCTCCGCTTTCCCCGGCTCCGAAGTGCGGGAGATGGAGGTCAAGGGCCGCAACCTGGCGGAAGGCATTCCCCGCAGTTTCACCATCTCCAGCAACGAAATCCTGGAGGCCCTCACCGATCCCCTCAACAGCATCGTCTCCGCCGTCAAGTCGGCCCTGGAGCAGACGCCCCCCGAACTGGGCGCGGACATCGCCGAGAAGGGCATGGTCCTCACCGGCGGCGGCGCCCTGCTGCGGGACCTGGACCGGCTGCTGATGGAAGAGACCGGCCTGCCGGTGATCGTCGCCGAGGATCCCCTTACCTGCGTGGTGCGCGGCTCGGGCCGGGCCCTGGAGGAGATGGACAAGCTGGGCAGCGTATTCACCAACGACTGATGCCCGGATTGCAGGAAAACGTGTTCGGGGTGCGCGCGGCGCACCCCTGTCGTTTTTGAGGGGCCATGGACCATACGTCACCACCTTTTTTCAATCGCGGCCCCAGCGCCTTCGTCCGCATCGTCCTGTTCATCCTGCTGTCCATCCTGTTGATGGTGGTGGATGCGCGGCAGCATTACCTGGACGTGATTCGCCAGGGGGTGGGCGTGGCCCTGCACCCCCTGCGCCAGTTGGCCGACCTGCCTTCCACCATTTACGATGGCTTGGATGACCTGTTCACCACCCAGGCCACCCTGCGCCGGGACAATGCGGCCTTGCAGCGGGAGCGGCTGCACAACAGCATCCACTTGCAGCGCTACCGTGCCCTGGAGGCGGAAAACGCCTATTTGCGCCAGTTGGCGGATACCCGCGGCCGTGTCGATCCCCATGGCATCGTGGCGGAAGTCCTTTCCACGGGCCACGACCCCTTCTCGCGCAAGGTGCTGGTGGACAAGGGCTCGGCGCAGAAAATCGTCCCGGGGCTGGCGGTGGTGGATACGGTGGGGGTGATCGGCCAAGTGACCCGGGTCGATATGTTCAGCAGCGAGGTCACCCTGATCACCGACAAGGACCAAGCCGTGCCGGTGGAGGTGCTGCGCAACGGTTTGCGGGCCATCGTTTTCGGCAACGGCCGCGACGGCACCCTGAACTTGCCGTTCTTTTCCACCAACGCCGATATCGCCGCCGGCGACGTGCTGGTCACCTCCGGCATCGACGGCACCTATCCGCCGGGCCTGCCGGTGGCGGTGGTGTCCGTCATGGACCGCAATTCCGGCACCTCCTTCGCCAAGATCACCTGTAGGCCGAGCGCCGGGGTCCATCATCACAAGCAATTGTTGATTTTGACCACGCCGCCGGCACTGCCTCCGGTAAGCGCCGCCCCACCCGC
>JAGUYQ010000267.1 GCA_020061285.1 Betaproteobacteria bacterium | reverse complement strand
CGGATCGGGCCGCATTCATCGGGCGGGGGCGCACGGCGGCCGATCCCGTGGCCCTTTCCGTCGGCGGTCAGGCGGCCCTTTCGAATACCCAGGGGTCGGTGCTTGATCCCATCGTGTCCATCCGCCGCACCATCACCCTGGCGCCCGACGAATCGGCCACGGTGCAGATCATCACCGGCATGGCGGACACCCGCCAGGGCGCCCTGGACTTGATCGAAAAATATTGCGACCGCCATTTCGTGGACCGGGCCTTTGAAATGGCCTGGTTCCACAGCCAGGAGGTGCTGCGCAACCTGGGGGCGACCGAGGCCGACGCCCAGGTCTACGGCCGCCTGGCCAATTCCGTGGTGTACGGCAACGCCTTGCGCCGCGTCGCCCCGGGGGTCATCGCCCGCAACCAGCGCGGCCAGTCCGGTCTGTGGCACTTCGCCATTTCAGGGGATCTGCCGATCATGCTGGTGCGCATCGGCGACATCGAGCGCATCGACCTGGTGAAACAGGCCCTGCAGGCCCACGCCTATTGGCGGATAAAGGGCCTGGCCTGCGACCTGGTGATCTTGAACGAGGATTTTTCCGGCTACCGGGCGGTGTTGCAGGACCAGATCGTGGGGCTGATCAACACCGGCCCCGAGGCCCAGCTTCTGGACAAGCCGGGCGGGGTTTTCGTGCGCCGGGCCGAGGAACTCTCCGAGGAGGACCGGGTTTTGTTCCAGACGGTGGCCCGGGTCATGCTCTCCGATGGTCCCGACACGCTGGTCGAGCAGGTGGAACGCCGCGCCCCGGGACCACGCGCCTCGGACCGTCTGAAGCCGGTACTGCCGCCCACGTCCGAACCGGTCCGGGCGCTTGCCCGGCGCGAGCGCATTTTCTGCAACGGTGTGGGAGGGTTCACGCCCGACGGCCGCGAATACGTGATCACCCTGGAGCCCGGTCAGAACACGCCTGCTCCGTGGTCCAACGTCATCGCCAGCGCACATATCGGCACGGTGGTCAGCGAAGGCGGGAGCGCCTGCACCTGGGTGGAGAATGCCCATGAATTCCGGCTGACCACCTGGCACAACGACCCCGTAAGCGACGTCAGCGGCGAGGCCTTCTACATCCGCGACGAGGAGACCGGGACGTTTTGGTCGCCCACGCCGCTGCCCGCCCGGGGCCGCTCCGGATACGTGTGCCGACATGGGTTCGGCTACAGCGCGTTCGAGCACCACGAGGCCGACATTTCCTCGGAACTGCACACCTATGTGGCCATGGACGCGCCGGTGAAGTTCGTGGTGGTCAAGCTGCGCAACCACTCGAAACGCCATCGCCGGTTGTCCCTGACCGGATATTGGGAGCTGGTGCTCGGCGAATGGCGGCACGCCAACCTCATGCACATCGTCACCGAAACGGACCCGCAAAGCGGGGCCCTGTATGCCCGCAACGCCTACGGCCGCGAATGCGCCGGGCGGGTGGTCTTCGTGCAGGTCAGCCAGCGGGAGCGCGTGGTCACCGGCAACCGCACCGCGTTTATCGGCCGCAACGGTTCCCTGGCCAGCCCGCAGGCCATGCGCCGCAAGCGTCTTTCGGGATCGACCGGCCCCGGCCTTGACCCCTGCGCCGCGATACAGACCCGGATCGACCTGACCGAGGGACAGGAACGCGAGATCGTGTTCATCTTCGGCGCGGCCCGCAACACCGACGAAGCCCGGCATTTCATCCAGCGCTTCAGCGGCCTGGGCGGGGCGCGCCAGGCCCTGGAAGGGGTGTGGGAATTCTGGAACCGGACCCTGGGGGCCATCCACGTGGAGACACCGGACCCCGGCCTCGACGTGCTGGCCAACGGCTGGCTGGTCTACCAGACCCTGTCGTGCAGGCTGTGGGGCCGAAGCGGCCCTTACCAGTCCGGCGGGGCCTACGGGTTCCGGGATCAGTTGCAGGACGTCCTGGCCCTTATCCATGCCACGCCATGGCTGGCCCGCGAGCATCTGGTGCGCTGCGCCGGTCGGCAGTACCGCCTGGGGGACGTGCAGCACTGGTGGCATCCGCCCAACGGGCAGGGCGTGCGCACGCATTTTTCCGACGACTACCTGTGGCTCCCCTATGCCGTCTGCCGGTATGTGGCGGTGACGGGCGATACGGGAGTGCTCGACGAAATGGCGCCTTTCCTTGAAGGCCGCGAGCTCAACCCCCAGGAGGAGGCCTCCTTCGACCAGCCCCAATGTTCGAGCGAGGTGGCCACGCTCTATGAGCATTGCGTGCGGGCCATCACCCACGGCCTGCGCTTCGGCGAACACCACCTGCCGCTTATGGGCTGCGGCGACTGGAATGACGGCATGAATCTCGTCGGTCGCGAGGGCCGGGGCGAGAGCGTCTGGCTGGGATGGTTCCTGTATGAGAACCTCCAGTTGTTCGCGGGGCTTTCCCGCAGCCGGGGCGACGATGCCTTTGCCGCGGCCTGCACCGCCCAGGCCGCGACGCTTCGCGCCAACATGGAGGCCAACGCCTGGGACGGCGGCTGGTACCGGCGGGCCTATTTCGATGACGGCACACCCTTGGGCTCATCCAGCAACGCCGAATGCCGGATCGATTCCATCAGCCAGAGCTGGGCGGTCATTTCCGGCGGCGGCGATCAAACGCGGGCCCGGCTGGCCATGGCCGCCGTGGACGAGCATCTGGTGCGCCGCCGGGAGGGGATCATCGCCCTGCTGTCCCCGCCTTTCGACACCTCAGACCTGGAGCCGGGATACATCAAGGGATACGTGCCCGGGGTGCGTGAAAACGGCGGCCACTATACCCACGCCGCAATATGGGCCACCATGGCCTTCGCCATGCTGGGCGAACGGGAACGGGCCTTTGAACTCTTCGCCATGCTCTGCCCCGTGCGGCATGCGAGCCATCCGGAACAGATCGAACGCTACAAGGTCGAGCCCTACGTCATGAGCGCGGACATCTACGCCGCGCCGCCGCATACCGGACGGGGAGGCTGGACCTGGTACACCGGGGCGGCGGGCTGGATGTACCGGCTGACCGTGGAGACGCTTTTGGGGCTTCGCCTGGAGGTGGACCGCCTGCGTATCGCCCCGTGCATCCCCGCCCACTGGGACTCGTATAAAATCCATTACCGCTTTCGCGAGACATTTTACCACATCACCCTGACCCGGGTCGGCGAGATCCCGCAGCGGGTCATCGGGGTGAGCGTGGACGGGACGGCGTCGCCCCAGGCCGTCCTGGACGGCGCAGGACTGATCCGCCTCGTGGACGACCGCCGGGATCACCACATCCAGGTGGACCTGGGCTGATGCTCCCGGGCATGGCCGGAACGCCTTGCCAGAAAGACGAAAATCGGCATAATCTGTGCCCACCCCCTGGCCCACACCATTACTGCCAGCGTGAGGTCCGCCAACCATGAACGCCCTTCTGGTCTATCCCGCCTATCCGGACACGTTTTGGAGTTTCAAGCACGTCCTGCCGTTTGTGGCCAAAAAAGCCGCCTTTCCGCCCCTGGGGTTGCTCACGGTGGCCGCCATGCTTCCCGCGTCCTGGGAAAAACGGCTCGTGGACGTCAACGTCGCCCCCCTTTCCCAGGCCGATCTGGCCTGGGCCGACCTGGTCCTGGTCAGCGCCATGCTCGTCCAGACGCCAAGCGCCCGGGACATCATCGCCCGGGCCAAGGCCGCAGGCAAACGGGTGGTCGCGGGGGGCCCGGCCTTCTTAGCCCAGCCCGGGCGTTTCCCCGGGGTGGACCATTTCATCCTGGGCGAGGCCGAAGACATTCTGCCGGCATTTCTGGAGGATTTGCAGCACGGCCGCGCCCGGCCCGTCTACGAGGCCGCCGGGCGGCCGGATCTCGGGTCCACGCCGCTGCCCCTGTGGGAACTGGTGAACTTCAAGGATTACGTGTCCATGTCCGTGCAGTATTCGCGCGGCTGCCCCTTTGACTGCGAATTCTGCGGCATCGTGGCCATGAACGGGCGGCGGCCCCGGGTCAAAAGTCCCGACCAGATGCTTCGCGAACTGCAAAGCCTCCACGACGCGGGCTGGCGGGACACGGTCTTTATCGTGGACGACAACTTCATCGGCAATCTGGCCCACGTCAAAGAGTTCCTGCCGCTTTTGGCGGCCTGGCAGAGAAAGCGCGGCTATCCCTACAAGTTCATGACCGAGGCCAGCGTGAATCTGGCGCAGGACGCAACGCTTATGCGCATGATGAGCGCGGCCAACTTCCACAAGGTCTTCATCGGCATCGAGACCCCGTCTGTGGAAAGCCTGAAGGAATGCGGGAAAAACCAGAACGTGGTCACGGATTTCGCCAGCGCCGTGCGCACCATCCATCAGCACGGCATGCAGGTCATGGGCGGCTTCATCGTGGGTTTCGACCACGACACGCCGTCGATTTTCGAGCAGCAGATCCGGTTCATCCAGGATATCGGGGTGGTCACGGCCATGGTCGGCGTGCTCAACGCCCTGCCCCAGACCCGGTTGTGGCGGCGCCTTCAGGCCGAGGATCGCCTGGTTGGCGAGATGAGCGGGGAAAACACGGACGCCAGCTTGAATTTCATCCCCCGCATGGGCCGGGAAAACCTGCTTGAAGGCTATAAACGGCTTCTTGGCGTGATCTATTCCCCGAAAAAATACTACCAACGCATCAACACCTTCCTGGCCGCCTACACCCCCACGGCGCGGGGGAAAATCCTCTCCTCCGAGGTCTTGGCCTTCGCGCGCAGCATGTGGTCCGTCGGCGTGGTCTCAAGCGCCCGCTTCGCGTATTGGAGGCTCATGTTCAAAACCCTGGCGACCAAGCGCAAGGCCTTTCCCGTGGCCGTGGAGCTGGCGATCCTTGGCCTGCACTTCGAGCGTGTGGCCCGCCGGGTGCTTCGCGTGGACACCGCGCCCGAGGCGTAAGCGGAGGGACCGCATCCCCGGATGGTCCCCAAATGGACGAAACGGCCCGTCCAGGCCTCACGCCGTCCGGGGAAAAACATAAAACCCGGGTGTCTTCGCCCCGTGCAGCGGCGGTTTTTCCCTGATCACCCGGGCGACGACCTCTTCGAGGGCATCCAGCGCCACGGGCTTGGCCACATAGTCGTCCATGCCCGCCGCCAGGAATTTCTCACGATCACCCGTCTGGGCATAGGCCGTCACCGCGATGACCGCAACGTCCGCCACCGCGGCAAATTCCTTGTCGCTGCGGATGCGGCGCACGGCCTCGAGACCGTCCATCACCGGCATCTGGACGTCCATCAGGATGCAATCGAACAGGGATCGGCGCAGGGCGGCCAGGGCCTCCTGCCCATTGCGGGCGGTGACCACCTCATAGCCCCTGCGCCCGAGCAGCGCCTTCATGCCCAGCAGGTTGACGGGTTCGTCCTCGACGACAAGCAGCCTTTTTGCCTGACTGCCTGGTTCCGGGTGCGGCATGACCGCAGGGACGGCGTCTTGTTCCTCAGGGGGGAGCGTGCAGGGGATGGATACGCTTATCAGGGTTCCCCCGCCGACCGTGCTTTTCAGGGAGATGTCGCCGCCCATCAGGTCCACAAGCCGCTTGACGATGGCCAACCCCAGGCCCGCGCCCTGGCATTGCCGGGTGTAGGCGGTCTCGACCTGGGTGAAGCGATCAAAAATTCGCTCCTGTTGCTCGGCGGCGATGCCCATCCCCGTATCCTGCACCGAAAAAGAAAGCCTGCTCCCTTCCGGGGCGTCGCCGGATTCGGCCCAGGCCGTGATCCGGACCTCGCCCCGGGCCGTGAACTTGACGGCGTTCCCGACCAGATTGAAAAGAATCTGCCGGATCCTGGCCTCGTCGCCCACCAGCCGGAGGGGAACGCCCGGGTCGATCTGCCAGAAGGTGGCCAGGCCCTTTTTCCCTGCGGCCACGTCGAGGATGTCCGACACGGATCGAAAAATGTCACCCAGGGCGAAGGGCTTCATGGTCAGGTTCAGCCTGCCGGCCTCCATCCTGGAGAAGTCCAGGATGTCGTCCAGAAGGGCCAGAAGCCGCCAGCTGGCGGCGGTCGCATGTTCCACGCAGACCTGCTGTTCGTCGGCCAGGGGAGTCAACTTCAGAAACTGGAGCATGCCCAGCACGCCGTTTAACGGGGTGCGGATTTCATGGCTCATGTTGGACAAAAACTCGCTCTTGGCCCGGTTGGCGGCTTCAGCCTGTTCCTTGGCCGCAAGAAGATCCCCCTCGGCCTGCCTGCGTTCCAGCTCCCCGGCGGCCCGGGCGCCCACCATGCGCAACAGGGTCTCCGCCAGCCGGGAGTCGGCCAGGGGGGCGCGGCCGATGAGGGCGATCAATCCTATCGGCCGTCCCTGGGAGTCCCACAGGGTCGTCCCGATGTAGCTCTCGGCGTGCAGGGTCTCAAGCGCCGCGTCCTTGGGAAACAGACGCCGGACGTGCTCAGGGTGGCAGCAGATCGTCTTGCCGACCACCTCGCCGCAGGGGGTGTCCTTGAGAGCATAGGACATGTTGTCCTCGAAATGCCCGTCGGAGTAGACGGCCACCGTCCGGGCGGTCAGCCCGTCCCCCTCCAGCAGGTCGATGCAGACGAACTCCATCTCCAGTTTTTCGGCCAGATAGCGGGCCAGGGATTGGAAAAAATCCTCGCCCGCGAGCGTCCAGCCGCTGGACGAGAGAAAGCTGTGGACATCCTCTATTTCCTTGTGCTCGGTGATGTCCGTCATGGCCACCCGGCACTCCGGACGCCCGTTGGGGACGACGCCCTCAAGGCGCACACATATCGCGTGCCCTTTTCCCGTGACCAGGGCCGTTTCGAGGCTGGCCTGCCCCGTGCCCCGAAAGGCCTCGCCAAGGAAGCTGTTGAAGGCGGTATAGGCATCGTCGGGGAGAAGGAAGTGAAAACGCCGGTTGATCAGGTTGGCCCGTTCCACCTCCACAGCGTTGCTTCCGGCGAGATTGGCCTGGAGAATCGTTCCGTCGCCGCCCAGGGAAAAATATCCCACCGGGGCGAAGTCGTAGAGGTCGGCGTAGCGGGCCAGTCCCGCCTCCACCTCGTCCCGCGAACAACGCAGCTCTTCGTTTTGCAGCTCCAGTTCGATCTGGTGGACCTTGAGCTCGTGGACGAGCCGCGTCAAATCCGCCGGGCTGTCTGCCGCGGTTGGGCCTGGATTCGTGCCTGACAGCATGTCCTCGGCCTGCTGGCGCAGGGCGGCTGGTTCCGGCGGCCCTGTCCCTTCGCTTTTCATGGCGTGTCCCCCCCGGGTGCAGCGTGGGAAGCGTCTTTGAGACATGACTCCTCCATCGTCCCGGGCTTGGCCTCGAGCATGAGGCAAAAGCGGTCGGGTTTTTCACCCGGCCGGTAGGCCGAACACCGGACGTTTATCCCGATCGGTTCGATAAACAGATGGAACTCCCCACTCACGCCGCTCACGGCCGCATTCTGACAGGCCGCAAACCAACGCGCCTCTTTCCCGGGCCACACCACGCGCAGGGTCCGGCCCACCATATCCCCGCGCGGCATGTCCACAAGGCTCGTGAAGGCGTCGTTGACGAAAACGAACCTGCCGTCGACAAAGACGCCCGCGCCGTCGAACACCGACGCCAGCAGCGCAAACGCCTTGGGCATGCTGGCAAACACCGCCAGGGCCTCGAGTTCCTTTTCCCGCAACTGGTCTTCCAGACGCTTGGAGGCGCTTACGTCGGACAGGGTGATCACCAGGCCGTCAATCCGATTGTCCAGGGTGCGATACGGCATGATGCGCATCAGAAACCAGCGGCCATCCCGGGCGGGAAGGGCCTTTTCGAGAAAGACCAGGGAGCGCAGCACCTCCCGGGCGTCCGAAACCATGTCGGGATACTCCAGCACCGTGGCGATGTCCGTGATGGGCCGCCCCACATCGCTTGGAATGAGCTTGAAGATCGATGCGACCTGGGTGGTGAACCGCCGCACATGGAGGTTGTCGTCCAGAAACAACGTGGCGATGTCGGTGCTGTTGAGCAGGTTCTTCATGTCGTTGTTGGCCCGGGACAGATCGTCGAATTTCGCCTTCAGTTCATGATTGACCGTCTGGAGCTCCTCATTCATGGACTGAATTTCTTCTTTCGATGTGGTCAGTTCCTCATTGGTTGATTGCAATTCTTCGTTTGCGGATTGCAATTCTTCGTTGCTCAGTCTCAATTCTTCCTGGGATGTCTGCATCTCCAGTCGAATTGTTTTGGCCTCGTTCCTGGCCTGGAGCAGCTCACGTCCGAGCGCATCCAGTTGGGAAATTTCCTTTGTCTCCGGCTCTAAAGAGGGGTGGACCGTGGCCTCCGGGGAATCCGGGATATCTATAAAGACGATCAGGACCATTCCTTTCAGTGCCGAAGGCTCCTCAACAGGGTGGAGCGCCACGTCGATGACATGTTCCCTGCCGTTTTTCCCCAGGCGGACGCTTTTTAGTATGGCGGACTTTCTCTCCCTGACCGCCTGGAGAAAGGCGGCGTCCAGCTTGAAGTGAAGATCTCCCCGGGCCATGGCGAAAACATTCCAGTTGGCCTTTCCCGCCGCCGGTTCCAGGTACTTCCCCGTGCGCCCGCTGATATAGACGATGTCGCCCTTGTCCGTGGTCAAAACGGCCGCCGGGGCATAGTATTGCAACAGCAGTTGTTCGGTCAGGATCTGGATATTGGGGGCGGGCGCGGGCTTCCGGGAGGGCTCTG
>JAGUYQ010000328.1 GCA_020061285.1 Betaproteobacteria bacterium | reverse complement strand
GGAGAAGCCCGCCAGCCAGGCGTAGCCCAGCGCCGCGCCAAAACCGGCCAGCACCGCCACTCGCCGCGCGGGCACGTACAAGGAGCATCGCGGTATCCGCCGCCACAGGGCGAAGGCGAGGCCGGAGAACAAGCCCGCCACCAGGGTGACGTGGAGACCGGAAATGCTCATCAGGTGGGTTACCCCGGTACGGGCGAAAGTCTGCCACTGGGCGGGTGAAACCGCATTCTGCTCGCCCACGGTCAAGGCCAGCAGGATGCCGCTGTAGGGCCGGCCGTCCAGGGATGCGCGCAGATGCTCCGCCACCCGCTCCCGCAGCCGTTCCATCAACGGCCCGGGGCGGCGGCTCGATCCATTCAAGCGCCGGTTGCCGGTATCTTGCACCACATAGCCGGTGGCGCGGATGTTACGCTCCAGCAGCCACGCTTCGTAGTCGAAGCCATGGGGATTGGCGTTGCCGTGCGGGCGCTTGAGCCTCACCGTGAGGCGCCAGCGCTCCGCGGCATGCAGTTCCGGCGGCAGGGGATGCTCACGCCCCGCGCGAGGCGCATACCAGGTGAGGAACAAGCGCCGGGGGATACCCGCTTCGGCTGTCGCCGTGCGCTCGGCCTCGAACAGAAAGCGGGTTCCGTATTCGGCGGTACGGGGCATTTCCGCCACCGTGCCGCTCACCGCCACCTCCCTCCCCTCCCATGAGGGAGCGAGCGCGTCGCTCAACCGCCACTGGGCCAGGGCGGCCGCCCACAGGAAGCCGGTGGCGAAGCAGGCAAGCAGCAGGAATACGCGCCGCCCTAAGGCCCGGCGGAAACCCCATGCCGCCAGCCAAAACAAGAGGGGCAGCAACCACCACAGCGGGGAAGGCAAGGCGGCTTGACGCTGCAACAGCCAGATTCCGGCCGCGAACGCCAGAACCCCGGAGCGCACGGGAATTTAGCCTTTCGGAACGTCGAGCTGGCGGCCCTCTTCCAGCAACCGTGTAAACGCGGCGGCGTCCACCGGCTTGCTGAAGTAGTAGCCCTGCATTTCGTCGCAACGGTTGGCGTGCAACAGAGCGAGCTGCTCCACCGTCTCCACCCCCTCCGCGATCACCCGTAGTCCCAGGCTATGGCCCAAGGCGATGATGGCCTGGCTGATGGCGAGATCGGCGGGGTCGTCGGAAATATCGCGGATAAAGGATTTGTCGATCTTCAGCTTGTCCACCGGGAAACGCTTGAGGTAGCTCATGCTGGAATAGCCGGTGCCGAAGTCGTCGATGGACAATTGCAGGTTGAGGGACTTCAACTGCTGGAGGGTCTTGATCACGTCCTCGGCGTTGTGCATCACCAAGCTCTCGGTCAACTCCAACTCCAGGCAACGCAAATCGAGGCCCGCTTCATTCGCGGCCCCCTGAATCACGTCTTTCAGGTTGCTCTGCTTGAACTGGACCGCCGACAAGTTGACCGCCACGCACAGGCCGCCGAAACCGGCATCGTGCCAACGCTTGGCTTGGCGGCAGGCCTCCTTCAGCACCCATTCACCGATGGGGATGATGAAGCCCGATTCCTCCGCCAAGGGAATGAACTCCATGGGAGGAATCATGCCCCTCTCGGGGTGCTGCCAGCGGATCAGGGCCTCCATGCCGATGACCCTGCCGTTGAACAAGTCCACCTGGGGCTGATAGTGGAGCAGGAACTCGCCCCGTTCCAGGGCGTGGTGCATGGCATTTTCCATCCTCAACAGGCTGAGGACGCTGGCATTCATGCTCTGAGTATAGAAGCGATAGCTGTTACGACCGGACTGCTTGGCGCCGTACATGGCCGATTCGGCATTCTTCAGCAACACGTCCGGGTTGTCGCCGTCGTCGGGATAAAGACTCACCCCGATGCTGGCGGTAATGCTGATCTCCTGTCCAGCCATGGCAAAGGGGATGGAGAACTCCCCCAGGATTTTTTGCGCCACCAGGGCCGCGCCCTGGGCCTCGCCCAATTCGGACAGCACCACCACGTATTCGTCCCCGCCGAGACGAGCCACCACGTCCACGTCCCGCACCACCGCCTGCAAGCGCTGGGCCACCTGTTGCAGCAACTGGTCGCCGAACATGTGGCCGAGGGATTCGTTGACGTTCTTGAACCGGTCCAGGTCCAGCAGCAGGACGGCGGCCAGCTTCTCCTGACGCTGGCAGGCGGCCAGCAAGCGGGCCAATTGGTCCTGGAACAAGACCCGGTTGGGCAAGTCGGTGAGGGGGTCGTAGTGGGCCAGGTAACCGATGCGCTCCTCGTCGTACTTGCGCTGGCTGATATCCGAAAACACCGCGATGTAGTGGGAAACGACATCGCCGGAATTGCGCACCGCATTGATCACCACCCACTCGGGATAAATTTCGCCGTTCTTGCGCCGGTTCCACAATTCCCCTTGCCAGTGGTCGTGCTGGGTCAGGGACTCCCACATTTCTTGGTAAAACTCCCGTTCCTGGCGGCCGGAATTAAGCAGGCGGGGGTTCTGTCCCCGCACCTCGTCCTCGGCATAGCCGGTGATTTCGGTGAAGGCGCGGTTGGCCGTGACGATGTTGTTGCTGGCATCGGTAATCATGATGCCTTCCGAGCTCGCCTCGAACACCGTCGCCGCCAAGCGCAGCTTCTCGTCCCGAGCGACGATTTCACGCCGCTGGAAGACGATCTGCGCGGCCTTGTAAATGGCCTCCAGCAGGGATTCCACCTCGATGGGCTTGAGCACGTACTTGTCGATACCGGCGTCGATGGCCTTGAGCAGCAGGTCGTAATCGTTGAAGGCGGTGGTCACCACCACCGGCGTATCGTAGTCGAGGGCCTTGATCTCCGCCGCCATGCGCAGACCGTCCATCACCGGCATCATGATGTCGGTCACCACCACGTCCGGCCGGTGCTGGCGAAACAAGTCCAGCCCCTCCTGTCCGTTGGCGGCCGTCCACAAATTGCCCGCGCGCCGGCGAAGATACCGGGCCAACTCCTCCCGTATATCGTCGTCGTCCTCGACGTAGAGCAGCGTCAGCTCTTTCAGGCTGGCCACGTCGTATTTAAGGGTCGTATTTTCGTCGGTCATGCGCCAAGCCTGTCGGCTGTTTTTATACCGGCGCCGGCCACCGGCATCCGCAGCACGAACTCAGCCCCCCCGTTCCGATTATGGGCTTCGATGGATCCATCCATGTTTTCCAGAATCATTTTCGACATGTAGAGCCCGATACCGGTACCTTTTTCCTTGGTGGTGAAATAAGGGTCGAAAACACGCGGCAACACCTTCTCAGGAATCCCGCCGCCGCTGTCGCTCACCTTTAGAATAGCCTGATCCCCCTCGCGCCGGAAGCTTATCTCCAGCGCCCTTTCCGCCACGCTCTTTTCCTCCATGGCATCCTTGGCATTGACGAAAAGGTTCAGCAGCACCTGGGAAAACTCATTGGGAAATCCCAGCACGCTCACCTCTTCCGGCGCCTCGATGCGCACCGGAATATTATGATGCTTGAAGCTCGCCGACACCAGCCTCAACGCGTTTTCCACCGCCTCTCGGAGTCCGAATTCGACTTTTTCCCGATTGGGACGGAAGAAATTGCGGAAATCGTCGATGGTGTCGGACATCTTGCGGATCAAGCGTCGGCCGTTCTTGGCCGCCGTTTCCAGGTACTGCTCGTCCAGCTCCTTGTAGTGGTAGGCGTCCTGGATATTGTTCAGGAGCAGGCCCAGGGCATTCAGGGGCTGGCGCCACTGGTGGGCGATGTTGCCGATCATCTCCCCCATGGCCGCCAAGCGCGACTGCTGGATCAGCAGGTGGTCCTTTTCCCGGTTCTGCGCCACTTGTTCAGCCACCCGCTGCTCCAGGGTTTCATTGAGTTTCTTCAGCGCCTCTTCCGCCAGCTTGCGGCCGGAGACATCGCGGAACACCACCTGAACGAGGGTCCGCCCCTTGTAGCGCAACGGCTCCGCCACCACTTCGGCAAAGAAGAACGTCCCGTCCAGGCGCAACAATCTCTCCTCCTCCAGCGCCACGCCCTCGCCTTCCGCCAGGGAACGCTGACGCTCCGCCACCCGTGCGCGGCTATCGGGATGCACCAGGTCGATAACCGGCCTCCCCAGAACATCCTCCAGGCTTTGCCCCCCGAACATCTTTACCGCCGCCGGGTTGGCGAATTCGATGGTGCCGGCGCTGTGGATCAGGATACCGTCGGGCGATTGCTCCACCAGGAAGCGGTAGCGTTCCTCGCTCTCCCGCAAGGCGGTTTCCATCATGCGGTGGGCCGTCACGTCCATGAAGGTCACCGCCACCCGGTAGTTTTCCAAGGGCAGCGGCGTGGCCGACACGCTCAACCACGCCAATCCACCGCCGGGCCGGGCAAGGCCCAGTTCTTCCTCCGCCACCCGCAGCCCTTCCTTCAGGGCGCGACGGCCGGGAAAGTCCTCTCGGGGCAGCGACCCCGCCGCCGCACCCCTCAACCAGTTCAAACCATCGAGAGCGACATCGTCCTGTGCGGAAATATCCAGCATCCGCCATGCCGAGCGGTTGGCCTCCACCAGCCGGCCATCCCCATCCACAAAGGCGATGCCCACCGGGGACTGCTCGAACAGCACCCGGTACTTCTCCTCGTTTTCCTGCAATCGCCGTTCCGCCCCCTTCCGGCGCGAAATATCCTCCACCACCGCCACGAAGTACAGCGGCAAACCGGCCAGGTCCCGCAGCAGGGTCACCGTTACCCGCACCCATACCGCAGTGCCATCACGGCGCAGGTTGCGTTTTTCGATGGCGACGGACTTCGCCTCCCCCGCCACCAAACGGGCAAGTTGCTCCCGGCTGGTTTCCCGGTCATCGGGGTGGGTCAGGTCCATCACCGTCGCCTCGACCAGGCTGGCCTCGTCGTAGCCGTGGATTTCAAGAAAGCGATTGTTGAAACGCAGGAAATGCCCATCCAGGCTCACATTGGCGATCCCCACCGCCGCCTGCTCGAAGGTGGCGCGCAGGAATTCCCGGCTCTGCCGCACCGCCTCGCCCGCCGCCCAACGCTCGGCCAGGGCGGCCGCCAGGATCAGCGAAGCCGTCGTCGCCATGCCAACGACGGCCCAGGCCGATAAAGTGGGAAGAAAATAAGCGCCGAGGGAAAAAAGGGCCGCCTGGTGGGCCAGCCCCCACGCCGCCGCCGTCGCCACCACCAGGCAGACGGTCGCCGCGCCCAGCATGCCGAAGCGCCAAATGGCCCACAACAGGAAAGGCAGAAACGCGAAGGGAAAAACGTAATCGGCTGTGGTGCGCGGCGTCCACCACCCGAACATCACCACGGAAACGGCGGCCAAGAAAATCACCAGCCCCGCGAATTCCACTCCGCGCCGGGGCATCCACTCTCCCCGGCGCTGGGCTGCCAGCGCCAGCAGGAAGGGCGCGAACAGCACGATCCCGATGGCATCGCCCAACCACCATACCGTCCAGGACCGTGGGATGGCGGCCAAGGGGAGCAGTCCGTCCAGGGCCATGGCCAGCACGCCCGTCGAG
>JAGUYQ010000054.1 GCA_020061285.1 Betaproteobacteria bacterium | reverse complement strand
GGGCGCGCAGGTCGGGATGATAGCTTTGCGGTGCCGCCACTCCCTTGGCCGCCATGGCCCGTTCCCAGATCGCGGCTTGCCGGTCCGCCGCCGCCGCCAGTTCGAGAAACAGCACTTGCCGCGGTGTGCCGCTTTCCGCATCGGATACCACGCGGTACAAGTAGGCAGACTGCTTTTCCTCGGTCCAGCTTTCCAACTCAATCATGGGGGTTCCTCGGCATCCAGGGCCAAAATTGCTTCAGGATAACACCGGTTTATTCGGTGGAGAATTGGGAGCATAATGCCAGATCACTTCCAGCATTCCCTCCCCCTCTGGGATTAAACCGCGAGGCACCCTTGGCCACGATCGAATTGCTGAAACAGAATTTGCCGATCGAGCCCGATCTCCAAAGTTTTATCGGGCTGGTCCTTACGGCAGTCAAACAGCTTGGCGGAAATTCCTTCGCCGCCAGCCGGGCCATGCTCGTGATCGTGGATGAGATGCGCGCCGCGGGAGCCGCCACCGGTTATCCCCTGCCCGCCCGTTTGTTGCTGGAGGGACAGGGCCTGGTGTTGACGTGGGGGGAAAATGGGCGGGGCTTGGTTTCACGCTTGCGCACCCCGCCGGACATGAAAGAAACCGTTCGCCTGCAACAGCAATTGCAGCAGTCCACGGAAATGGCGGATCCGGCCCTGTTGCTGAGCCGCAACCTGGAAATGGGGCGCTATCTCGACGAAACCCGTCAACGGACCGAACAGCAGTTGCAGGAAATGCAGCAGGCCCTGGAAGAGCGCCAAGCGGAACTGTGGGACAGTGTCCGCCAGGCGGAAACCGACCCCCTCACCGGCCTGCTCAATCGCCGGGCCTTCGACGAGCGGATCGAGCAGGCGTTTCGCCGCACCCTGCGGCAAAAGAACGAAACCCTTTCCCTGGTGTTTCTCGACCTGGATTTTTTTAAGCAAATCAACGATGAATTCGGCCATCCCTTCGGCGACGCCTATCTCAACAAAATGGCCCACGCCATGCGCGACGTGATCCGCGCCGACGTGGACTTGGTGTTCCGCATCGGCGGCGACGAATTCGCCATGCTGATTTTTGCCGAGGCAAGCACTGCCTGCTCCCGCAGCATGCAGGTGCTGGCGGCCATGGACAACAAGGTCAGCGTGGGCATCACCTCCGTTGCCTCGCGCATGAGAGGCGTCGATTTGGCCTCCTTCATCCGCCGGGCGGACGAAGCCCTTTATGCCGCCAAGCGTGCCGGCCGCGGCCGGGTGGTGGTGGAGAGCTGCCAGCGGGAAGAGGGCTGCGAGACCTACTGCCTGGCCGCCAACGATCAATGACCGTCCCGATAGATAGCGCCAGGGACTGCAAGCTGTTCTATACCAATCCGGTCCAGGGCGAGAGCGCCATTATCCTGCTGCGCTCCAAGCTGCTGGCGATTTCCCAGCGGCTGGGCTTCCCCGATATCCAGCGGGAAAACATGGCCCTGGTGATGGCGGAAATGGTCACCAACCAGATCAAGCACGCCGGCGGCCGCGGCATGATTCAGTTGTGGCAGCAACCCGGTCCGGTATTGGATATTTTCGCCCTGGATTTCGGCCCCGGCATCGCCAACCTGTCCCAGGCCCAGGAAGACGGTTTTTCCTCGGCCAATACCCTGGGCAAGGGCCTGGGCAGCATCCTGCGCCTGTCCGACGAGGCCCATGTTTACACCCAGGCGGAGGCGCCGGGTTTGGGCAGCCGTTGGAACGGCTGCGCTTTTCTGGCCCGTTTTCGCCGCCACGGCAAGCGGCCGGAGCCTTCAAGGTCCACGGCGCGCCACCCGGAAATCGGTTTGTATAGCCGCTCCCTGGCGGACGAACGGTATAACGGGGACCGCGTGTACCTGCGCCTCGACGGCGAAGCGTTGCGTTGGCTACATCTCGACGGCCTGGGCCACGGCGAGCATGCGCAGAAAAGCACGGCCAACCTGGCCCGGCATCTCGACGACGACCACACGCCGATGGAAGTGCTGGAGAGGGTGGACCGGCAGCTTATGGCAAGCCGTGGTGCCGTGGGCTTGGCGGGAAAAATCGCTTTTGCCGAGCGGAGCCTCACCCTGGCCGGCGTGGGAGACATGCACGCCCATCTTTTCGCCGACGACGAGTTGCAGAATGTGGCTTTTCCTCCCGGCGTCCTCGGGCGCGAGCACAAGCGCCCGGTCACCACCACCATCGGCTTCGACAAAAGGATTGTGGCCATCACCGCCAGTGACGGCATCCGCCGCAACGGGGATTTTTCCAAGTTCTCCGCATTGTTTCACCATCATCCCCAGTTGATTGCCTACCTGCTGGGGAATATCATGGGCAGGATTTCCGACGACCAATCCCTGTGCGTCGCCAGCTACGGCTGACGTTCCATGGGCCCCTGGAGGATAAAAGACTATGGCGCAAAAAGCGAGTACCCTCGGCACCCGGCTACGGGACCTTCTCAAGCTGCAAATCGGGAACATTTCCGAGACTATCGAGCGGGAGGGGCGCAATATTTTCGGCGGCAGCAACAACCTCCTGGCCAACGAGGAAATCACCGATTTCTGCCTCGAGTTCCTGCAACTGCTGATCGCCCTGCTGGAATCGCGGGACCCTACCGACGACACCACTCCCCAGTTCCATGCCCTGGAGATGTTCTTCAATAATCTTTCCAAGCAGATTCTGGTCCGTGGCGGCCGGGTCGAGGACCTGGTGCGCTTCAACCAGTTCATGCAGCGCACCCTGATCGAATCCCTGGAAAAGGAAGACCAAGCCGCAGCCAGGGCAAGCAAGCAGGCCGCCCAGCAGGACTTCCAGGAATTGAAGGAAATCCTGCTGTTCCTCTCCGGCACCTTCAACGAGTTGGACCTGGCGGTATTCCAAGCCTACCTGGAAGAAAAGGAAAAAACCATTTACGCCCAGGAGGCGGAACTGCGGGAGACTGCCACTCCCATCACCCAGATTTGGGACGGAGTGCTGACCCTGCCGATCATCGGCACCCTGGATTCCAGCCGCACCATGCTGGTGATGGAGGCCCTCCTCAACCGCATCGCCCAGGACCGGGCCCAGGCGGTGGTGATGGACCTCACCGGGGTGAAGAATATCGACTCCCAGGTTTCCCACCACCTGATCCAAATGGTGCGGGCCGTGCAGTTGATGGGGTCCGACGCCATTCTCACCGGCATCCGGCCGGAAATCGCCCGAGCTTTGACCAGCCTCAACATCGACCTGGGGGGTGTTTCCACCCGTGCCAGCCTGTCGGATGGCCTTAAAGAGGCGTTCCGGCGCATGAATATCCAGGTGACGCACCAGAACTGACGCCCATGAGCGCCGCTGGTTTTCACCTGACTCCCCTCGGTCAGAGCAGCGCCCTCCTGGAGCCCTCCCGCAGCCTGGACATCGGCCGGCCGGAGGAGCTGATCGAGGAAGTGGTGCGGCGCCTGCAAGCGCGGCGGGCGACCCTGGTTTATTACGATTTGTCGGATTTGCCCCTCATCGACGGGGTTTACTATACTTGGCTCAACCGCTTGGCCCTCGCCTGCAAGGCCATCAACGTTCGCATGGTGTGCATCAGCATGCAGCCGACGGCCGCCTTCGCCCTGGCCGGCATGACCCACCTGCCGCCCCAATTCGAAACCGCCCTGGACCTGACGGGTTAAGACGCCGTCTTTATCTCCGCCGGGATTTTGCATACACTCTCAAGCGGTCTTTCCCTTCTCGCACGACACAAAACTACTTGCCTCGGCACAGGAACACCCATGGGTTTGCTGGACGATCTGAAAAAAGAAGCGGAAGCGGTCAAGCAGAAGCAGCTTGAGGAAACGCACAACAAGATACAGGCTCTGAACCAGAATTTTGTTTTGGTTCAGGGCAAGCTGACCCAGGTTTACCGCTTTCTCCACGAGCTGATCAACCAGTTGAACGTCGTCAAACTGGAAGTGCCTCGTTCCTATTACATAGGCGGTTTCGGCCAAGTGGACGATATGCGGCAGGCCGACTACGCCGTCGCCACCAAGAACATGACCATCGACAACCGGGATTTCATCAAGGAAATCCATCTTCGCTTCAAGTGCGTGACGGACAAGGAGCTGAAGATAACCAAGGAATCCGAAGCGACGGTGGAACAGTTTCGCGATTACCTGTGGCGCAACAATCTCAAGTTCGATTGCCACGAAAGCCGGAATCCCCGCGGCTATCTGGAAAAAGGCGAATTCACCCTGGCCAGCAGCATCCTGGTCAGTTTCCTGGTCAACGCCGATTTCGACCAGGCCAAAATCAAGATCGCCGCGCGCAATTTCGAAATGCTGGGTGTCAACGAATTCACCTACGAGGTGGATGAAATCACCGAAGCCTTGCTGGACGAGTTCGGCAAGAGCCTGATCGGCAAGCCCAACCGGTTCCGTACCCTGGGGCGCGCCCAAGAGGCCATGCTCAAGGCACGAAGCGAAAAGAAGCCCGATTCCCATCCGTACATCGTGCACGAGGATGCGTCCCCGGCCGGGGAAGAGGCCGTACAGGGCAAGAAGCTGTTCGGCGCCATCAAGTCCCTTTTCAACAAGGACAAATAGGCTCTAATCATGGAAATAGTTCCCCTGCTGAAATTGATGGCGGAAAAACGGGCTTCGGACCTGTTCTTTTCCGCCGGCACCCGCATCAACATCAAGATCGAAGGGGTCTGCCGGCCGATCAACATGCCGGAGCTGGACGCCGAGTCGTCCAAGCAAATCGCCTACAGCCTGATGAGCGAAGAGCAGGTCAAGACCTTCGAGGCCACCAGCGAGATGAACTTCGGCTATGCCGTGCCCAATGTGGGCAACTACCGGGTAAACGTGTTCCGCCAGCGGGGGGCGGTGGCGATGGTGATCCGCTACATTCCCAGCACCATTCCTCATATCGACGAGCTGGGCGTGCCGCCGGTGATGAAAGACATGGCGATGGAAAAACGGGGCCTGATCCTGATCGTCGGCGCCACCGGCTCGGGCAAGTCCACCACCCTGGCGGCCATGATCGACCACCGCAACAGCAGCAAGAGCGGCCACATCCTCACCATCGAGGACCCGATCGAGTTCGTCTATCAGCACAAGAAGTCCGTGGTCAACCAACGGGAAGTGGGGCTGGATACCCAGTCCTTCCATAGCGCCCTGGTCAACGCCATGCGCGAGGCACCGGACATGATCCTGATCGGCGAAATCCGCGACAAGGAATCCATGCAGCACGCCATGACCTACGCCCAGACCGGCCACCTGTGCCTGTCCACGCTGCACGCCAACAACAGCTACCATGCCATGAACCGCATCATCAACTTTTTCCCCCACGAGGCCCGGCCCAGCCTGTTGCTGGATTTATCCATCAGCCTCAAGTGCGTGGTGTCCCAGCGCCTGGTGCGGGGGGTGGACGGCAAGCGGGTGCCGGCGGTGGAGGTGCTGATGAACACCACCCACATCGCCGAACTGATCAAAAACGGCAATGTGGACGAAATCAAGGAGGCCATGGAAAAGAGCCTGACTCCCGGCTCCCAGACCTTCGAGCAGTCCCTCTACAAGCTCTACAGGAGCGGCAGGATTTCCCTGGAGGAGGCGATGACCAACTCCGATTCCGCCACCAACCTGTCCTGGCTGATCAACAACGCGCCCCCGCTGGAAGAGGAAACCCTCAGCACCCAGTCCATCAAGCAGGACGCCCCGGACGACCTCAGTTCTTTTACCCTCAACCTGGGCGATCTGGATAAGATTTGACCTCATCCGTCCTGCGCCTGCTCGGGGTCGCGTGCCTGTTTGGGCTCGCGGCAGGGGTTCAGGCAGCGGACCGCGCCGCGCCCCCTTCTTGGCGCACCACTTTGGAGCAGGATCTCCACGGGCCGGCCATTGAGTGGAGCGGCATCGTCGTCAAGGCGGTGCGGGACGGCGATTACACTTGTTTTGTGTTGCGGCGGGTCGGCACTCCCGTGGCGGAAACCTTCGCCGCCTGTAACCCCGGCGTATTCTCTCCAGCCCTGTTCGGGGCCGGCCAGGCGCTGAACGTGAGGGGTAATTTGGGGGAGGCGCGGGAACGGACCATCGGCACGGAAATCTTCTCCGGCCCCGTGGTGGCCGCCGCCATTATCGAGCGTACCCAGTTATTCCGGCCCCCGCCGCCCTGGTGGTACGACGACCCCTATTATCCCTTTGCCCATCCCTACCGGTGGGGAATCCATTACTGGCGGTGAGGGGCGGGTTTCAACCAACAACCGCCCGATGGACGCAGCGCCAGGGGTCGCGCCGTCCTACTCTTGGCGGTCAAAACGGCGGTAATGCACCGCCTCGGCCACATGGGTGGCGGAAACCCCTTCGGCATTCGCCAGATCGGCGATGGTGCGGGCCACCTTGAGAATGCGGTGGTAGGCGCGGGCGGACAAATTGAGCCGCGCCATCGCCTGGCGCAGCAAGCCCTCCCCCTCTGCCTCCGTTTTACAATGGAGGTCGATTT
>JAGUYQ010000166.1 GCA_020061285.1 Betaproteobacteria bacterium | reverse complement strand
GGCTGGCTGCTGGGCCGTTTGGGAAGTCTCGCCTTCATGCGCCTTTTCGGTGTGGGGGCGATTCTCGTCACCGCCGCGACGGCCTGGTTTGCCGCCATGGGCACGATTATGCCCTGGCAGGCGGCCATTCTCCTTTCCGTCGACAACATCCTGGTCGGCGCGGCCAACGTCTGGGCGTTCACGCGCATCATGCGCATCAGTGCCGGGGCTTGGTCCGGGACGGGGGTTGCCGTCCTGGGAAGCCTTTTCATCCTGCCGCCCCTGGTCCTTGCCCCGGCTGTGGGGGCGCTTGGCGACAGGGTAGGCCTGCCTAAGCTGTATGCCGCAATCGCCATGGGCGTACCCGTCCTCTACGTGGCGGCGGAAATCTTCGTTTCCCGGGCGAAAGGGCGTCATCTCTCCGTTTGTTGAAAGGTATCCCTATGCGGTGCATGGCGGAAGGCAACGGTACCTGCGTCACTGCGGAGGGATCGGCTCCGCACACGGTTCATGCCCAGGGCGTGGCGCGACAACAGCATCGGCCGCCGCGTTTCCAGCGTCCCGGCGAGGAGCTTTTTGACCGGCAGGCATCCCCTCCGGGAGCTGGTGGATTGTCGGTCGGCGAGCATCGTCTTTCAGGTGGCGGGGCCGTGTATGTCCTGCACCATGCCGGGACACGGGAAACGGCGCAAACCGTATCCCTGCCGGCCCGATGCCTGCAACTCGGGTGCTGCCTGCAAGGCTCGGTCGCCGAGTCGCCGCCCTCCCGGGGGGCTTCGTCTCCGCCCAGGCTGGTCTATTCCACGAGGCGAAGCGGACTTCTGTTCACCTCCGATGACCGGCGGGTCTGGACATTCGCTCCGGGGGGCTGCCGGATGGTGGTGGCCTGCCTTCCTCCCCGGAAGGTCATTGATTGTTGGGAAGCAGGAAAAGGCGATCCGCCGGATGTCCTTCGGTCCTTGGCCGGGAGTGGTCCGCTGGAACCGTTTTTCGTGGAATTGCCTGCCACGGCGGCCATGCGTATGGCCGCCCACAGCCTGATGGACATGCCGGTACAGGCCGCGTGGCGGGACCGGTATCTTCACTGCAAGGTCACGGAACTACTTCTCCTGGCGGCGTCGGTCCTGCTGGGACAGCAAACTGCGGCCAAGGATGCGACATTGCCCCTGACCCGCACGGACATCGCCTCCCTTCATGCCGCCCGCGACATTCTGGTGGCACGCATGGAGCAGCCTCCCACGCTTAAAACGCTGGCAAGGTCGGTCGGCATCAATGAATGCAAGCTCAAGCGCGGTTTTGTGCAGCTTTTTGGGATGACGCCCTATACCTGGCTGCGGCAGGCCAGGCTCGATCAGGCCTGGCGTTATCTGGAAAGCGGCGCCATGGGCGTGTGTGAAGCCTGCATGGCTGTCGGGTACGTCAGTCCCAGCAATTTTATCAGTCTGTTTCGGCGGCGGTACGGGGTCACGCCTGGTGAGATACGCCGGTTGACGCTGTGGTCGCCGCATGGAGAGGCGGCCAAGACCGGCCTCAATGAAGAGTGAAGGCGAACGGGATATGGACCACGGTGGCCACGGAGTGCCCAGCCAGTTTTCCGGGACGGAAACGGAATCGCCGGACAGCCTCCAGGGCGGCGGCATCGAAAATGCCGACAGGTTCCGATGTGAGCACCGTGCAGTCCATGGGCCGCCCCTGAATGTCCACAACCAGTTTCACCAGAACCTTTCCCTCTTCACGCCGCCTCCGGGCCTGCTCCGGATAGCGCGGTTCCACCCGGTGCAACACCGCGGGGCGTTCATCCACGGCGTCAGCGCCGTATGCGGCCAGGCCGTCCGTCGCTGCCGATCCTCCGGTCGATGGTCCGGGTGACGTCGATGCGGCCGGAGTCGCTGACTCCACAGGAGATTGTGCGGGCACGGCCGACGCAACCGGGTGCGGTGACGCGGCCGGGGGCGCAGGATGGATCTGTTTGGCGACAGTCTTGTGCGGCCGGTCGATGCTTTTCGGTCTGGGTGGCGGGGGCGGGACAGGAGAAGGAGGAACCGCTTCGGGGACATGCGGCAGGGATGTCTCAGTCGCCTCCGGCCGGATTGCCTCGACAAGCGGCGGGGCTGCGGCTGATCTGGGGGCGCGGACAGCCAGGCTCACGTCATAGATCCTGGGAAAAACAGCTGTCTGTGTCGAAGGCATGGCCAGCACGGCCGCCGCCAGTCCCGCGTGCAAGAACAAAGACCCTGCAAAGTCGCGCATACGCATGGCTCACTTCCGTTCCTGGGCCGGAGATGATTCGGCCACCACGCCGAAGCGATGGATTCCAGCCGAGCGGACAAGACCCATGATCTCCACCACGCGGCCGTGGGGAACCTCGCGGTCGGCCTTGAGAAAAAGCGGCGCCTCCACGCCGCGTGCGGCCAGGACACCGGGCAGGGCGTCCTCGGACAGCGGCTGCGTGTCCAGATACAGCGAACCATCGGTGCGCAGCGTCAGGACCGCGCCTTCATCCAGGCTCATGGTCTCCAGGGATTCGGATCGGGGCAGGTCTACATCCATGCCTTCGGTCATCATGGGCACCGTGACCATGAAAATGACCAGCAGGACGAGCATCACGTCCACAAACGGCGTCACGTTCATCTCGGCCATGAGGCCGCTACTGGTGGAAGCGGCCATGGCTAGCCCTCCCTGCCGGGGATAAGTGCTTCACCCGGGGGATTCTGGCGCAGCCGGTTGAGAAAAAGGCCGGCAAAGCTCACGCATTGCCCCTCGATGGCCGCAAGCATGCCGCAAAAGACATTGTAGCCGGCCGTTGCCGGAATGGCCACGGCCAGCCCCACGGCCGTGGCAATGAGGGCCTCGGAGATGCCCGGGGCCACGGTGGCCAGGGCGGCGCTTTTCAGGTGGCCGATGGAGTGGAAGGCATGGATGATGCCCCAGACCGTGCCGAAAAGCCCGATGAAGGGGGCGGTGTTGGCCGTGGTGGCCAGAAGCGGCAGGAAGCGGGACAGGCCGCGCATTTCTTCGGCCACACCGTGGCGCAATATCCGTCGCATGTTGTCGGCGAGCAGCCGCTCCAGGTCGCCGTTGCGGGCCAGGCGGCCGTATTCCCGGGTTCCGAGGACGGTCATGCGGCGGCTTAGGGGCGTCTCGGGCCGGTCCAGAGTGAACAAGGCGTCGTTGATATCCTGGTCGGAGAGCAGCATCTGGATACCGCGTTTCATTTCGATGTGGGCCAGGCGTAATTCGTGCCATTTGGCAAGCATGAAGGTCCAACTGCACAAAGACATCACAAAAAGAAGCAGTAACACCAGCTTGGCCACGATGGTTGCCTGTGCCCAAAGGGTGAGGGCTTGGTCGAGCATGAAGAATTCCTTGTTGCGGTTTTTTCAAAAATACAGATGAAATGCAGAATGTATTTGTTTGTTAAAACTTGTAACTCACATCAATTCCGAATGTTAAGGGATCTCCTGCCCGACCATACCACTCTGTGCCATTCAGGAAAGCACGAGTGACGTACACACTGTTCATGAGATTTTTCCCCCATACCGAGACTTCGAATTTGTCACGTGCGAATCCAACTTTGGCATTTATTATATGGTACGCTTGCTGGTCTATGCTGTTTGCCAAGTCGAACACATAGTCTCCCGTAAGGTTGTAATCGGCGTTAACGAAGAATCCATTGTTGAATCGGTATGTTGCTCCGAGATATCCTGTGTAGCGAGGGATGTTGGGGTTGCGTTTTCCGGCATAGCCTACGCCGTCATCTGTAAAGGCATCGAACGTGGAAGAGGTATATCCGAAGCCTCCGACGCATTCGAGACCGGTTACGGGCCAGGCCCTGAGGTCGAGTTCGAAGCCCTTGCTGGTGGAGTTCGCGGCATTGACGATGGTGAAGTTTGGATAGCTCGCTATTTCGACCTGCTGATTGTTCCAATCGATGTAAAACACCGACAGATTGGCCTGAAGGCGATTGCCGAACCATTGGGTTTTCAGGCCGGTTTCGTAGTTCCAGGTGTACTCCGCATCGTAGGGCTTGCCTGGATCGGACTTGAGGTTGAATCCGCCGCTTTTGAATCCGCGCGAGACGCTCGCATAGGCCATGATATCGGGAGAAACTTTATAATCCACGGAGAATTTGGGGAGCCAGGCCTCGAAGGTCTTGTGTGTGGAACCGGCCTGGTCGTCGATGTCCAGAAATGAGCCGCCTTGCCAGGCATAGTCATAGTCCTTGTGTTCGAAATCGTAGCGCAGGCCGGCTGTCAGGGTCAGTTTTTCCCAAAAGGTGTAGCTCAGTCTGGCAAAGCCCGCGATGCCATTGGTTTTCGTATCGCCCCCTTGCACGAAGGATCCCAACGGCTTGGTATGGCGGACCATCCAGGTGGACAGGTCGTCATTCTCGTAAAAGGCGTATGCCCCAATCAGCCACTTAAACGGCCGATCATGATCAGGCGAAAGCCGCAACTCCTGGCTGAAAAGGGAGTATTGCTTCGTACTATACTTCATGGAGATGTCTGATGCCGTGAAGTCGCCGTCGTTTTCAATGCGTGTGTTTTCTAAGCGGATGGCGCTGACGGAGACGAGTTTGAGGTCATCGAAGCCTTTCTCCAGGCGGAGAGAGCCACCCCCAGCCTGCTTTTGCGCGAGACCGTTCGAAGTCAGGCTCACCTCATGGGGGTTGTCATAAATCCCATCAAGCTTTCTGAATTCAGCGTAATTGTCATCGTAATCCTGAAACTCCATGTTGAGCAAAACGTTCCAATCGGATTGCGGGGTCAGGTGCAAGGTGAGCCGACCGTCGAAATCGTCGGAACGATCCGCATTCCGTTGATCCTTGGCCGTGTTGTAAAAGAAACCATCCGAGCCGGAGTAGCGCCCGGAAAACCGAAAGGCGAGCGTGTCCGAGATGATGGGGCCGCCAACAGTGGCGCTGACATCACGGGAACCGTAGGTTCCTGTGCCGGCCTTGATGGAGGTGGTCCACACGTTGTCTGGTTTTTTCGTCACGATATTGACCACGCCTGATTCGGCATTCCGGCCATAGAGTGTCCCTTGCGGGCCTTTGAGAACTTCGATGCGTTCAACATCAAAGAGGCTGACATCGAAATTTGAATAGTAGACATCGTCCACATAAAAACCAAAAGATGGAGAAGTGCCGTGCATGAACGATATGCCGCGGATTGATCCGAAGTTGCCGAGAGAGGCTTTTGGCCCTGATTTCACCATGTGGAGATTTGGTGTTTTTTGAAACAGCTTTTCGGTGTCGTCGACGCCGTAATCCGCGATTTGATCCGCCGTGTACACCGTCACGCTGGCAGGAACATCTTGGACTTTTTCTTCAATTTTTTCAGCGGTGACATTGATTTGTTCCATGGTATAGGGTGCTTCCGCGTGTGCATTCTCCTTGGCGTGTAGTGGTTGCGAGGCGCCGAATGACAGGCAGAGAACAAACAATCCACAAATAACGTGTTTCCAACCGCCGACCATGTTTCCTCCCCGTGGCAAAAACTAATTGTGAGAATCAATTTCAGTCTGTCGGGGGATAGGTGAATTCTCGGGAGGCGTCTAACCAGGGAGGAAGTATTTATAACCCAAAATGAGAGGCCCTTTGCCTGCGCAATCTCCTGGTGGATGTGGACCCGGCGCGTCCCTTTGGCATCTCAAGCTCCGAGCCGGAGAAAATGGAGGCGCGTGGCGTGGCGCTAGTGTTCCGTTCCGCAAAGAAATATGTATAATCTCGCTCCAGGAGGAGTGAGATGGGAGCCCCAACCAAGCGAGTTGAATTGACCCCTGAAGAGTTGGCGACCCTGCGCCTGTGGGAAGCATCGGGCAAAACTGAGCAACGCCTTGCCGCCAGAGCAAGAGTTGTCCTGGCCGCAGCCGAAGGACTTTTTTTGAAGGCTATCGCCGAGAAAACCGGTCTTGGCTACAACAGTTGCCTCAAGTGGCGCAAACGATTTCAGGCGCTTGGCCTTGATGGTCTCAAGGACGCGCCCGGACGCGGGCGTCGCTCGAGCATATCTCAGGAGCAACGCCTGGAAGTCATGGCCCTTGCCTGCACGACTCCGGCGGATGGCTCCAGCGCCTGGAGTATCAGGAAACTCGCCGATGTCGCTGGTTTCGGCGTTGGAACGATCCATCGCATCCTGAACGCTGGCGACCTGAAGCCCCACAACGTCCAGCACTGGTGCGGAAAAAGTCCTGACCCCGAATTCACGTCGAAACAGGCCGCCATCATTGGGCTTTATATGAATCCTCCCGAGAACGCCCTGGTCCTTTGTGTCGATGAAAAGTCGCAAATCCAGGCGCTTGACCGCACGCAGCCGCTCTTGCCCATGAAACCCGGAGCGCCGAAGCGAATGACGGCTACGTACAAGCGACATGGAACCACCTGCCTGTTGGCGGCCTTGGTTGTGCATGACGGCGCTGTTCACGGCAGGTGCGTGGCCAACGTTCTTAAACTGGTGTCCGGTTTAGCGGGGGCAACTCCACGCCGAGAAGAAAGCCGTCCCGGCTGTCCGTG
>JAGUYQ010000065.1 GCA_020061285.1 Betaproteobacteria bacterium | reverse complement strand
GAAGGCCACACCAGGGATACGCTTCCCTCGCCGAGGGAGAACTGCATGCCCGCCAGGGCCGCGCAAAAATACAGCAGCGCCACGACCACCAGTTGCAGCCCCATACCCGCCGTCCCGGTCTCGCGCCCAAGCACGCCGCCGTTCTCCATGTCATTCCCTTTGCGCAGCCGCATCATTCGCGGAAATTTTTACAATGATGGCATAACTCCGGGGGAAAATCGCGGCGCCCGCCACCGCCGGCGGACGAAAAAAACGCCGTGCGGGGTTAGCGCACGGCGTTCAAGAGACACGGGTCACCCCGTGGCTACCATCACCCTTCCTGCTTGACCTTCTCCAAATCGGCGGCCAATTGCTCGTAAACGTCGAATCGCTTGCTGATGTCCTGTTCCAGGGAAGCCACCAAGGCGTCCGCCTCCTCGGGGTTGCTCTTGAGGATGCCGCGGAAGCGGGCCTCGTTGGCCAGGAAATCCTTGTAGGCCAGGGAGGGCCGCTTGGAGTCCAGTTGCAGCGGATTCTTGCCCTGGGCGGCAAGGCGCGGATCGTAGCGCATCAGATTCCAGTGGCCGCTGTTGACTGCCTTTTCCTGCTGCTGGTGGTTCAGGCCGAGATCGTAGCCGTGCTCCACGCAGGGGCTGTAGGCGATGATCAGGGACACGCCGGGATAGGACTCCGCTTCCTGGAATACCTTCAGGGTGTGCATATCCTTGGCGCCGTAAGCCACCTTGGCCACGTACACATCGCCGTAGGTCATGGCGATTTGGGCCAGATCCTTCTTCGCGGCGGGCTTGCCGCCGGCGGCGAACTTGGCGGTGGCGCCCTTCGGCGTCGCCTTGCAGGCCTGGCCGCCGGTGTTGGAGTAGACCTCGGTGTCCAGCACCAGGATGTTGACGTTGTAGCCGGAGGCCAGGACGTGGTCCACGCCGCCGAAGCCGATGTCGTAGGCCCAGCCGTCGCCGCCGATGATCCAGACGCTCTTCCTGGTCAGGGCATCGGCCACGCTTTCCAGCTCACGGGCCTCGGGATTGTTGATGGAAGCCAGTTTGCCTCGCAACTCCGCCACCCGCTCGCGCTGGGCGAAGATACCCGCCTCGCTGTCCTGGTCGGCGTTGACCAGGGCTTCGGCCAAATCGCCGCCGATGTCGCCGGCCAGGCGCTGCACCAGCTCCTTGGCGTACTCCATCTGCTTGTCCACGGAGAGACGGAAGCCCAAGCCGAATTCGGCGTTGTCCTCGAACAGGGAGTTGGACCAGGCCGGGCCGCGTCCTTCGCTGTTGGTGGTGTAGGGCGTGGTGGGCAGGTTGCCGCCGTAGATGGAGGAGCAGCCGGTGGAGTTGGCGATCAGCATCCGGTCGCCGAACAACTGGGAGGCGAGGCGGATGTAGGGCGTCTCGCCGCAGCCGACGCAGGCGCTGGCGAACTCGAACAGGGGCTGGTAGACCATGGCGCTCTTCATCACGCTGCCGCGCAGGTCGAGGCGGTTGTACTCGGGCAAGGTGAGGAAGAAATCGAAGTTTTCCCGCTCCTGCGCCCGCAACGGCGGCTGGGGCCGCATTTCCAGGGCCCTGTGGCCGTCCTCCTTGGACACCGCCGGGCAGATGTCCACGCACAGGCCGCAGCCGGTACAATCCTCCGGCGCCACCTGGTAGCTGATGTGGGAGCCGGGAGCGAAGTCCTTGCCCTTGACCTCGATATGCTTGAAGGTGGCCGGGGCGTTGGCGGCGTCCTTGGGATCGAACACCTTGCTGCGGATGGCCGTGTGGGGGCAGACGAAGGGACACTTGCCGCAATAGATGCACAGTTCGGCATCCCACACCGGGATTTCCTGGGCGATGTTGCGCTTGTCCCACATACCCGTGCCGGTGGGATAGGTGCCGTCGTCGGGCAGGGCGGAAACCGGCAGCTTATTGCCGTTGCCGGACATGATCTGGGCCAGCACCTTGCGCACGAACTCGGGGGCATGGTCCGGCACGGCGGAGGGCATCTCGGCGTGGTTGGTGACCGTCGTCGGCACCTTCACCTCGTGGAGGTTGGCCAGGGTATCGTCGATGGCCTTGTAGTTCTTCTCCACCACGTCCTTGCCCTTGCGGCCGTAGGTTTTCAGCACCGCGCCCTTGATCGACTCGATGGCCGCTTCCTTGGGCAGCACGCCGGAAATGGCGAAAAAGCAGGTCTGCATGATGGTATTGATGCGGCTGCCCATGCCGGTATCCTTGGCCACGGAGAAGGCATCGACGGTATAGAAGCGGATTTTCTTGTCGATCATCTGCTGCTGCATCTTGCGCGGCAGGGTGTCCCATACCTCATCGGGCGCGGACGGGGAGTTGAGCAGGAACACCGCCCCTTCGGCGGCATAGCTCAGCATGTCGTAGCGTTCCAGGAACACCGTCTGATGGCAGGCGACGAACTGGGCCTCGTTCTCGCCGATGAGGTAGGTGGAACGGATCGGCTTCGGCCCGAAGCGCAGGTGGGAAATGGTGCCGGCGCCGGCCTTCTTGGAGTCGTAGACGAAATAGCCCTGGGCGTAGAGGTCGGTTTCCTCGCCGATGATCTTGATGGTGTTCTTGTTGGCACCCACGGTGCCGTCGGAACCGAGGCCGAAGAACATGGCGCGGGTCACGCCCTCGGCGGCGTCGGTGGTGTAGTTCGGCTCCCAGTCCAGGCTGGTGTGGCTAACATCGTCGATGATGCCGATGGTGTAGTCGTTCTTCGGGTTGTCCCGGGCCAGTTCGTCGTAAATGGCCTTCACCATGCCCGGCGTGAATTCCTTGGAAGCCAGGCCGTAGCGCCCGCCGATCACCATCGGCATGGCGGCGAACTGGGTCTCGCCGCGGCTGCAGGACTGGGCCAGGGAGGCGATAACGTCCTTGTAGAGCGGCTCGCCGTCGGAGCCGGGCTCCTTGGTGCGGTCCAGCACGGCGATTTTCTTCACCGAGGCAGGCAAGGCGGCGATGAAATCGGCGGCGGCGAAGGGGCGGAAGAGGCGCACTTTCAGTACGCCCACTTTTTCGCCGCGGGCGGTGAGGTGCTCCACGGTTTCCTCCACCGCCTCGGCGCCGGAGCCCATGAGAACGATCACGCGATTGGCGTCGGCGGCGCCGACATACTCGTAAATCTTGTACTGGCGTCCGGTGAAGCGGGCCAGGCGGTCCATGGCCGACTGCACGATGACGGGCAAGCGCCGGTAGTAGGGATTGACCGTTTCGCGGCCCTGGAAATACACGTCCGGGTTCTGGGAGGTGCCGCGGATGACGGGGCGGTCCGGCGACAGGGCGCGGGCGCGGTGGGCCTGCACCAGGTCGTCGTTGATCATCTCCCGCACCACCTCGTGGGAAATCTGCTCGATCTTGGATACTTCGTGGGAGGTGCGGAAGCCGTCGAAGAAGTGCATGAAGGGCACGCGGGACTCCAGGGTGGCCGCCTGGGCGATCAAAGCCATGTCCATGGCCTCCTGCACCGAATTGGAGGACAGCATGGCGAAGCCGGTCTGGCGGGCCGCCATCACGTCGCCGTGGTCGCCGAAAATGGACAGCCCCTGGGCGGCCAGGGCCCGGGCCGCCACGTGCATGACGAAGGGGGTCAGCTCGCCGGCGATCTTGTACATGTTGGGGATCATCAGCAGCAGGCCCTGGGAGGCGGTGAAGGTCGTCGTCAGGGAGCCCGTCTGGAGGGCACCGTGGACCACGCCGGCGGCACCGCCTTCGGACTGCATCTCCACCACCTTGGGCACCGTGCCCCACAGGTTCTTGATGCCGTGGGCCGACCAGTGGTCGGAGAGTTCGCCCATGGGCGAGGAAGGGGTGATCGGGTAAATCGCGATCACTTCGTTGGTCAGGTGGGCGATATAGGCGGCAGCCTCGTTGCCGTCCAGCGTAACCATGTGACGGTGGGACATCAGTCTCTCCTTCAAGCCAAGCGGCGCAGGCCTCGTTGGGGCGCGCACGTGATTAATCGACAGATTTTTCCGCAAAAAGTGCCTGACGGCAGGCCGGAAAACAGGCGGTTAAACATTTTGGTCGCTAGCCTGCCCACACCTCGGTGAAGCAAAACGGACAGGCATCGCAATCGCGGCTCCGCGGACTGTTCTTCCGCACACCGCTCAGCAGGAAGGGGGATCGCCCCGTTAAGGTCTTACCAAATATGTCTTATATATGACATCTTACAGAAAAAAATAACCACGTCAAAACAAATATTACTTATCGCTTGAGTTAAAACAATTTTTTGATTGCGGGGCGAAAAAGACGACAGCGGGCAAGCGCCCCCTCTGCGGCTGGTCAGGCAGAAGCGGGGGGCAGCAAGATGCCATCGACCAGGCGCAAGGTGCGCTGCATCCGCCCGGCCAGGTTTTCGTCGTGGGTCACCACCACGAAGGCGGTGCCGAGGGACTGGTTGAGGGACAGCATGAGGTCGAAGACGTGTTCCGCGGTATGGCGGTCCAGGTTGCCGGTGGGTTCGTCGGCCAAGACGCAAGCCGGCTCCGTCACCAGGGCGCGGGCGATGGCGGCCCGCTGGCGCTCG
>JAGUYQ010000050.1 GCA_020061285.1 Betaproteobacteria bacterium | reverse complement strand
GCCAAGGCCCTGGACGCCCAGAAACGGGCCGAGGAAGCTTTGCAGCAGCGGGAATCCGAAATGGATCTGGCGCGGGCGCAAACGGAGCTGGCCATTGCGACAGCGCAATTACGCTCCCTCCACCGCTATAAATTGCACAAGAAGAAATAAGCCCAAACGTGGGAGAGAAGAAGCAGCGCAAGCTGCTTTTTTTCTATCTGCGCCGGGTTTACACTCCATCCCATGAACGTCAACGACCCTCTCGGCGTGGTGATCCTTGCGGCAGGCAAGGGCACCCGCATGTATTCCGATATACCCAAAGTTCTTCACCCGCTGGCGGGAAAACCGCTGCTGAAGCACGTGCTCGACACGGCACGTCAGCTCCGGCCAGACAACATGATCGTGGTGTACGGCCACGGCGGCGATGCGGTTCCGCTGGCCTGTGCCGCGCCGGACATCGCCTGGGCGGAACAGGTGCAACAGCTAGGAACCGGCCATGCGCTCCGGACGGCGTTGCCGCGCTTGACGTCAAATGAGGGCGTGGTATTGGTCCTCTATGGAGACGTACCCCTGATCCGCAGAGAAACCCTGAGCAAACTGGTCGAACTCGCCGACGGTGACAGCGTGGCATTGCTGACGATGGCATTAGACGAGCCCCACGGTTATGGCCGCATCCTGCGCAACAAGGCCGGGGCCGTGTTCGGCATCGTGGAGGAAAAGGATGCTGACGAAGGCCAAAAAGCCATTCGCGAGGTCAACACGGGCATCATGGCGTTGCCCGCAAGCCGGTTGGAAAAATGGCTCAGCGCGCTAAGAAACGACAACCGTCAGAGCGAATATTATTTGACGGACGTGATCGCGCTTGCCGTGGCGGACGGGGCTCGTATCAATACCTGCCAGCCGGATCAGGAATGGGAAATTCTCGGCATCAACAGCAAGGCGCAACTGGCGCAACTGGAACGGATTCATCAACAGCAGATTGCCGGCGCGCTGTTGGCAAAAGGCGTCACCCTCATCGATCCGGCCCGGTTGGATGTGCGAGGCGAACTGGTGTGCGGTCGGGACGTGGTTATCGACGCCAACTGCATATTCGAAGGCAGGGTGGAGCTGGCGGACGGCGCCACCATCGGTGCCCACTGCGTGCTGCGGGAGGCTAAAATCGGTCCCGGCTGCACCATAGAGCCCTTCTCCCTGATAGAAAAAGCGGAAGTGGGCGCCAACTGCAAAATCGGCCCCTACGCACGGATTCGTCCGGGCACGGTGCTGGACAGGGAAGTCCATGTCGGCAATTTCGTCGAGTTGAAAAACGCCCAGGTCGCCGAGGGGTCGAAAATCAATCATCTGAGCTATGTGGGCGACAGCACGGTGGGCCGCAAGGTGAACATCGGCGCGGGCACCATCACCTGCAACTATGACGGAGCCCACAAGCATCGTACGATAATCGAGGATGACGTGTTCATTGGCTCGGATACTCAACTGGTGGCGCCCGTGACGGTGAAAAAGGGCTCCACCATCGGCGCCGGCTCCACCATCACCAAGGACGCGCCGGAGGGGGAGTTGACCCTTTCCCGCAGCAAGCAAATAACCGTTTCCGGCTGGAAGCGGCCGACAAAAAACAAGCAGGGGTAGCGTTTATGTGCGGAATCATCGGTGCAGTGGCACAACGCAACGTGGTGCCGATTCTGCTGGAAGGTCTCAAGAGACTGGAATATCGCGGCTATGATTCCGCGGGGCTGGCGGTGGTCGGCGATGGCCTGGCAAGGGTGCGCAGTGTTGGCCGGGTAGCCAACCTGGAGCAGGCGGTGGCACAGCAAAAAATACACGGCCAGAGCGGTATCGCGCACACCCGTTGGGCAACGCACGGCGCCCCGACGGAAAAAAACGCCCATCCTCATGTCAGCCACGATAGCTTGGCGGTAGTGCATAACGGCATCATCGAAAACCACGAGGAATTGCGCCAGCGCCTAGCCGGCTTGGGTTATACGTTCACTTCCGAAACCGACACCGAAGTCATCGCCCACTTGATTCATTTCCATTACCGCAGCGACCGGGACCTGTTCCAAGCCACCAAGGCCTGCGTGGAAGAACTGCGAGGGGCCTACGCCATCGCGGTGATGGCGGTGGACATGCCCCATCGCCTGATCTGTGCGCGAAAAGGCAGCCCCTTGCTGATTGGCCTCGGCATCGAGGAGAACTTCGTCGCCTCGGACACCTCCGCCCTCCTGCCGGTCACCCAGCGCTTCGTCTATCTGGAAGACGGGGATATGGCGGACATCGGCCTGATGGATTACCGCATTTTCAATGCCGAGGGGGAGCGGGTCGAGCGCACCCATCACGTCAGTGAGCTATCGGCGGAACTGGCGGAGCTCGGCAAATACCGCCACTACATGCAGAAAGAGATTCACGAGCAGCCCCGTGCCCTTTCCGATACCCTGGCGGAGCTTCCTGGCTTGAAGGAATTCAACCCCGGCCTATTCGGGGAAAATGCCGCCGAGGTGCTATCCGCCGTGCAAAGCTTGCGTATTCTCGCCTGCGGCACCAGCTACCATGCGGGGCTGGTGGCGCGGTACTGGGTCGAGGAATACGCCGGGATTCCCTGCGCTGTCGAGGTGGCGAGCGAATACCGCTATCGCCATAGTGCCGCCTTGCCGGGAGAGTTGGTGGTCACTATTTCCCAATCGGGTGAAACCGCGGATACCTTGGCCGCCCTGGCCCACGCCAAGGAAAAAGGGGCGGGGGTCACCCTGGCGATTTGCAACGTCCCGGAAAGCGCCCTGATGCGCCAATCCAAGCTGCGCTTTCTGACCCGGGCCGGGCCAGAGATCGGGGTGGCATCGACCAAGGCGTTTACCACCCAGTTGGCAGCGCTGTTTTTGCTCACGGCGGTACTGACCAAGCTTAAGGGCCGGCTGCAAGCCGAACAGGAACAAGCCTGGCTGGCCGAAATCCGTCATTTGCCGGAGCAGGTACGGCAAGCCCTGGAACTGGAGTCCCGCATCGCTGAATGGTCCGAGCACTTCGCGGACAAGCGCCATGCCCTGTTCCTGGGACGGGGAAAACATTACCCTATCGCCATGGAGGGGGCCCTCAAGCTAAAGGAGATTTCCTACATCCATGCCGAGGCCTATCCTGCCGGGGAGCTGAAGCACGGCCCCCTGGCGCTGGTGGACAAGGAAATGCCGGTGGTGGCGGTAGCCCCCAACGACGAACTGCTGGAAAAACTCAAATCGAACCTACATGAAGTACGCGCCCGGGGCGGGGAACTGTTCGTGTTCGCCGACCGGGAGTGCCGCATCGAGGAGCAAGACGGCATTCACGTGATTACCCTGCCTGCCCAGGGCGGGGCGCTGAGTCCGGTGGTACATAGCATCCCCTTGCAGCTTTTGGCCTACCATGCCGCCTTGCAGAAGGGCACCGATGTGGACAAGCCCCGCAACCTGGCGAAATCCGTCACCGTGGAATAGGCGCGCGTTCAAGCCCGCACCCTGTCGAAAAATAATAAAGTTGTATCCATGATAATAAAGATGTATCACGGATAAAAAAGTTGTACTTTGGCCCGTCGAGACTATGATTAATTTGTCATATCTCCGCGGGCTATTGTATGGCCAAGCGCCGCTACGAGTTCGATGAAGCCAAGATAGCGCGTTTCCTCAAGGAAGGCCGAGGGAAAGGGAGTGGTGCTGACTACAAACCCTGGCTGACCATCCAAGACGTTTCCTCCAGTGGTCGTGTGTCGCGTCTACGAGGCTGGAAAACTAACCGTCTTCACCATCTCCTTTCAGACCACGAAACTGCTCTGTTTCTTCTCCTAGAGTGGTCCGATGTTGTCCTCGACATTCGTGAGCAGTTTCCCCTAGATCGAGATATCACACGCCGGATTGCCGCAGATATGGGCGTGGCGCATCCGGCCGACCCAAGGACTAGGGTTGATCTAGTGATGACAACCGATTTCCTAGTGGATGTCCAAACCCCCCAGGGTTCGAGGGTCGTGGCACGGGCCGTCAAGCCAAGCACCGAACTCGAAAACCCTCGCGTGATTGAGAAGATGGAGATCAAACGCCGCTACTGGGGCGCAAAGGGGGTGGAATGGGGCATTGTCACCGAGCTGGAACTACCGAAAGAGCGCGTCAAAAACATTCGTTGGGTGCATGAAATGTACTCCCTTGAGGGGCAGGTCGTGCCGCATCCGGACTATTGGCAAGATCGGTGCGACCGACTTATCGACAGCATAAATTCCTGCGCCACGATGACCGTTAAGCAATTCCTTAGATGGCTGGAAAATACGCAGGGCTTTGCCAGTGGTGACGGCCTAACGGCTATCCGTCACTTGATCGCCACTAAGAACTTAAAAATCGACATGGACGCCCCCTTCGATACGTCGAAACAGGTCGGCCAAGTACTGTCGGGGTGGCAGGAAGCCAGCGAAAGGAGGCGGGCATGATGGTGCTCCGCAATGACCTTATCTGTTATGACGACGATGCTGGCCGGATTGTGCGCGTTTTGTGGCTGCACCCGCAAAGCGCGGGGGTCGCCATCATTGACGTTACAGATGAGAAGGCGCTGCCGACAATTATTAGGGTTGATGCCTTGATCGAGGATCTCCAAAATGGTCGCGCGAGGCTGCTTAACCCCGATCCTTACGTTATCTTGGCGAGCGAGGCATCCGTGCCGGGAAAGCACAAGGCGGTTCGGGATCATGCGTGGGAGCTGATAAATGGGCTGGTTTCTCAGGAGCCGGATATTTACCTGCGGAATAAACGGGGTAAGTTGCTCAAATCTGCCATGCAGGCAAATCGCATAACCCTACGCTCTTTATACAGATACCTTCGGCGCTATTGGCAACGTGGCCAAACGCCAAATGCCTTGTTACCCGATTACGCGAAATCTGGCGGGAAAGGAAAAATCCGCGAGCCTAAACAAGCCAAGCGTGGGCGTCCCCGACTTTATGGCTCTTCCCCGGGGATTAATGTCGACGCGAATCTCCGGCGTATTTTTACAGTCGCGATTGATCGATATTACGCTGAAAAAGGCTCCCGTTTCACGTTGGATGGAGCCTTCAAAGCAATGATTCGGGATTTTTTCTGTGAACGAATTATTGACCCGGAATCCGGCCTGGTCAGCCATCGGCATAAATCCGAGGGAGAGTTCGCCGGCACGCCAACAAGCAACCAATTCCGTTATTGGTATGAAAAGGAATGCGATACGCTGGAAATTAAACGTAAGCGCATCGGGTCCAAGGCATACGATAAAGATATGCGTGACCTATTAGGCACCTCCGCTGCTGAGACCTGGGGGCCTGGCGCACGCTACCAAATCGATGCCACTTTGGCTGACGTTTACCTCGTTTCCCGCCTGAAGCGGGACCGTATCATCGGACGACCGGTGCTGTATGTCGTTATCGACGTGTTCAGCCGCATGATCGTGGGCATCTATATCGGATTGGAGGGGCCATCGTGGGTTGGCGCGATGATGGCGTTGGCGAATACCGTTGCCGACAAAGTGGCGTTCTGTCGCCAGTTCGGGCGGGAAATCCAACCGGAAGATTGGCCATGCCATCATCTTCCCGCATCGCTGCTTGGAGACCGCGGCGAGATTGAGGGCCGCTATATCGAAACCCTTGCAAATAGCTATGGGGTTAACGTCGAAAACACAGCATCGTTCCGGGCAGACTGGAAGGGTGTTGTGGAGCAACGCTTCCGTTTATTGCCGGCAAAATTCAAACCCTACGTGCCTGGTTATATTGCAAGCGACTATCGGCAACGCGGCGGACGGGATTACAGGCTGGATGCTGTCCTCGACCTTGATCAGTTTACGCGGATCATCATCGATTGCGTACTTCACTACAACAACCACCATGAAATCAGGGGGTACGACAAAACCCAGGACATGGCGGCTGACGAGGTTACGCCGGTGCCTATCGATCTCTGGGAATGGGGGATTGCCAATCGTAGCGGGAGGTTGAGGACCTACCCTGAAGAACTGGTGCGGTTTAGCTTGTTACCCGTGGATCAGGCGACTGTCACCGAATTTGGCATCCGTTACAAAGGGTGTTTCTATAGTTGCCCGGAAGCCGTTCAGCAGCGCTGGTTTGACCGGGCACGCCAGGGCAAGCGGTGGCCCGTGCCTATCAGCTATGACCCTCGGGGAATGGACATTATCTACCTCCATGCCCCTGATACGCCCCAAGGGTTCATTGTTTGCCAGTTGACGGATCGTAGCCGCGCAGACCGCGGGATGTCGCTGTGGGAAATAGGTCAGCAGCAATTTGTTGAGAAGGATAATGCGGCTAACCGGATCTCAACGCAGCAAGTTGCCGATGCCGACCTGGCGGCACAAATAGAGGGGACGGTTGCAGAGGCGTTAGGTATGCAAATGCCTAGCAGTAACAGCGACCAATCCCGCACCAAAGATATCCGTTCCAACCGCGCCGCGGAAAAACAAGCCAACCGCAATACAGAGACATTCCGTTTTGGAGACCAGCCTAAAGTGCAACAGCGTACGGCTGACATAATTCCGCTAAGACCGGAAAATGACTATTCCGAACCCGATATCACGGAAATTCTCGGGAGCCTAGACGATGACGGATCGTGACCAAACCGTGCCCGAGCTTCCGGAATACCGGGATAATCCATTTATCGCAGCACTGCCACCGTTATGGTCAACCAAGGAGACCTACAAGGCATTGGCGCTCCCCCCGACCTTTGATATCCGCGAGCGCCAATATCCAGACCATATTCGGCCCCATTGCATCATGCGGCTATCCCGGTACTTTGAACCTCTGGACCAGCACATTATGCTGTCCGACCGCTTCGGGATGTTGGTGCGGCAAGGTTATGTTGGCCGCAACCTTGGACGGGACGGATATCAGCGCCACCTCCAGAACAGCATAGCTCGGCTTGAAACTGGGAATTTAACGTGGAGGCGATACGAGGTTCCCAATACTGCGGCGAGCTTCGCTCTCGTTGGCTGCTCAGGGGTTGGCAAATCGACGGCTATGGAGCGCGTTCTGGGGTTCTATCCTCAAGTCATCTATCATTCGCAGCCCATCAGTCTTCATCAATTGTCTTGGGTGAAAATCGAGTGCCCCCAAAAAGGCGGCCCCAAGCAGCTTTGCATTAATTTCTTCAGTGAAGTTGACCGTATCCTGGGTACCAACTATCTGGACAAGTACGGTAAGCGTGGTGATTCGCTGGACCTAGCAACGCAGCGCATGGCCCATCTGGCCAGCCTTCACGCTCTCGGCGTGCTGGTGGTGGATGAGGTGCAGCATCTGTTGCGAACCCGTGGCATGGATGCTGAAGATGTGCTCAATTTCCTGGTTACCTTGGTGAACACCATCGGCGTGCCGGTAATCTTGATCGGGACGCTTAATGCTATCGACGTCTTACAGGGGAAATTCCGCCAAGCCCGGCGTGCCAGCGGGATTGGTTCAATGGTCTGGGACCGGATGGCGAAAGGCGGCACATGGGACCATTTTGTTAGGCGCCTGTGGGAATATCAATGGACCCAGGAGTACACCCCGCTGGACCCCGAACTGAACGCAGTGCTCTACGACGAA
This sequence comes from Betaproteobacteria bacterium, assembly GCA_020061285.1. Next base: position 32,251 of record JAGUYQ010000050.1, on the reverse strand, counting down.
AGCCAGGGAATTATCGATATCGCCATAAAGCTCTTTATGCTGGCCCAGATGAAGGCTATTCGTTTACGGCTTATTCGGAAGCGTCCGGAACGGCTCGACGCCCAACTGTTTCGGCAGGTGGCGAAGGAAGATTTTCGGCTAATTCGTCCCATGATCGAGGCGCTTCGCCAAAACGACCTGGATGCGCTAAGGCGTTATGACGACCTTCTTCCGTTCCATGAGCATTTACAGCAAGTATTTGAAAGCTCGTTAGGCGGAGGGAGTGGGCGTATTGAAACGAGCCCCCTGGCCGAGACGCCGCCCAATGATAGAGCAGATGGCAAGGAGTCTACCGGTGATTCTGTGCCTGAACAGGTTCGTGCCGCTTTGTCATCCTTGGGGTTGGCGCCGGATGTGGCCGAATTGATGATCAAGGAAGCGATTGCCGCTGACCCTTCATGTGACCCCTTGCATCTAATCGGCATTATTAGCGAAAAGCTACGGGGGCAGCAGGGAAAGGTACCCACCAAGAAGCTGGCGCGTGCTGCGAAGCCAACACAAGCCAAGGAGCTGGCTCCAGAAGACCTACGTCGAGTGGCAGAGGAGGCACGGCAATCAAAAATGGATGTCCACGGGGCTTTGCTGCAGGCGGGCGCAATCAAACCCCCGTTGCAGGACCTCGCAGCATGAGCCTATGCCATGCTTGCCTACTTCCCTGAAATCTATCCAGACGAGCTGCTATACAGCGTATTGGCTCGGTATCATCGCCACACGGGTGCCGTGAGCCCGAAACAAACCCTTAACGACTTGTTTGGGAATAGGAATACGATTGCTGGCATGGAGTTGCAAGGTGGACTGGGGAATTTGTCCGCTCATTTACCGCCGACGCTCGGCCTGACGCCCTACCGCCTGGCACTACAATTCACGCTCTACCCGTTCTATGCGGCATTTCAGCCGGTTCAAGTTCGTGACCAAGCCCTGCGATCTATAATAGATGGCTCGATATCGGGACTGCATTTCACGCTGGGGTTGGCGCCTTTCCGCGCCAAACACCGCCACTTACGCTTCTGCGACCTTTGCGCAAAAGAAATGGAGGAGGACTTTGGCGAGGTGTATTGGCGGCGGACACATCAGCTACCCGGCGTGCTCGTGTGCCCAGATCATGCCGTTCCTCTCCGAGTGAGCGGCATTCCCATGCCTAAAGGCAATCGCCATAGTTTTGTCGCCGCTTCCAAGGACAACTGCATGGGTGGCCCAGTAGTCCCGGGGGTGCTGACGTCTAAGGCCTTCCATGAGAGATTGCTGTCGGTGGCGAAGAGATGTGCGGAGGTTGTTAAGGCTATGCCGGCCCCACGAGGCCTCGGGGAATGGGCAGGATATTATCGGGAGCGCCTTTTTGCGGCAGGGCTGGCGTCTGATTTAGGCAGGGTAGAGCAGGCGGTTTTGGCAGAGGGGTTTCGGGTGCATTATGGCGCCGCCCTAGAGTTGCTGCTCCTGGATATTGGCGATTCCCTGTCGCTCGACTGGCTCACGTCGGTCACCCGGCACCATCGCCACGCATTTCATCCCCTGCAGCATATTTTGTTGCAGGGATTTCTGGACGACTTTCCACTCAAGTTCCCTTTTGGTCGTGGGCCCTGGCCATGCCTCAATCCACTGAGTGACCATTGCGGGCAAACTAACATTAGACAGATAGCTACTCACCGCAACCATGGACGGGTGGTCGGGGTATTTAAGTGCGATTGCGGCTACGTCTATACGCGCAATGTTGATCCGACCACGGACATTCAGAGCAGGCCGCGCCCTCTTCAGTATGGGTCGCAATTTGATTCACTGCTGCGAGGCCTCGTTCGTAGGCATGTCCCATTACGGGAGGCATCCCGGAAACTCCACGCCGACCCTAAAACGGTTCGCCTTCAGGCTGCTCGCCTTGGGCTTCGGGTAACATGGGCACCGGTCGCGATAGCTAAGCCTAGTAAAGGCATCAACAAAAAAGACCGTCGTCGATGCTGGCAAACCTTACGCCGTAACAACCCGAAGGCGGGCCAGAAGGGTTTGGCCGGCATGGCGCCATCCATTTATACGTGGTTGTACCGCAATGACCGAGGTTGGCTGAAATTGCACCAACCCGCTGTGCAGAAGCGAACACATGGTCCATGTCAGGATTGGGCGACGCTAGACCGGGAATGGGAACTACGAGTTGTCCGTTTGGCAGAGGAGATACGAGCTGAAAGCCCGCCAGTAAAAGTCACCTTGGCAGAAATCGAGCGACGAACGGAGCGGCCAGGATGGCTTACCAACCATTTGCGGCACCTTCCCTTGACCGCCAAGTGTATTACCTCGGTCCAGGACTCTACCGCCGCTTTTCAAATGAGGCGGGTTGCATGGGCGGCAGGGGAGGCGGCGAATCTAGGCTACCCATCTGCTGCATGGCGTATCCGTCGAATAGCTGGTCTGCCGCTGCACCCGTCCCCAGAGGTGGAAGCAGCTATCCAGGCACTGATATCTTCAAACCGGCCGTCATGACGGGAATATCCATCAGTGCCTTCAAAGATGTTGGCGAGGCCATGGAAATCCACTGGCTCACGGGTCTGACTCGTGGGGCGGATGGCGGTTGGCTCGTGCGCGCCGTCAGCCGTGGATTGAATACCAATGAAATCAAGATGTGGTCGTTGCCCATCGGGTTGCTGACGTTTCTGACCCCGGGGCTGCGTTTCGATGGTGGCCGCCTTCTCCCAACGCAGCCCTTGGGCCAAGTGCAATCGGCCCATATCGCCAACGTGAAGGAAGGCGAGGAGCTAACGACTGCACAGCTACCCGCGGGCATCTACCCTTTTTACGGACACCGTGTCGGCGTTCAGAGGTTGCTGCGCTATGCCTCAAGCGCTGGAGATCTCTATATTCCGACTATCGAGATGGTCCGATTTCTCTTGGTGCATAACAAGGCGCTGGCCAATGCCTTGATGGTACCGGGCCAGCTGATGACGCTTTATCAATTCGAAACGCCTGGGCAGCATGATGAGCTGACTCTAAGATTCACCAACGACGTGCCTGTAAGGTGCCTCTCGAACCGATTTGCCCTGGAATTCGCTTGGCTTGCCGTACACCCGGAAGGGCGACGCACGTGGGATAGTGTTTATACCCGTTCGGCAGGAGAAGAATACGTGAGCCTCGACCTGCCTGATATTCCAGAATCCCATTGGATTTTCCGCGGAATACCATATGGCGGAGCATGGCTAGTGCTGGAGTTGATTCACCTTTCGGGGCGCTCTCCGCCATGTAGCCGTTTGTACTATAGCCATCCAGCAATGAAACGTCCGAAGGACGTTTCGTTGGTTACTCAAGGGACTGACGGGGATGGCGGCAATAAAGGGGGAGAGCGGACGGAAAAACTTTTTGAGATCAAAATTGCCGGGGAAGGCACCAAAAGCAACGCTAGTCAGTCTGCTCTTGATGCACCGGCAAAGAGTGCAACTTTTACCGCTGACGTCCCAGTGGAAAAGATATGGGGTATCGGTAAGACGGCCACCCGCCAATTGCGGGATAGCAAACAAAGTGAAAATTCAGGCCATGGACCGCCTACAAAGAAATTCCGGGTAGTACATGTTGGTGCGGATAGGGAATGCATGGGCGCCCAACTGCCCCCCATCGAATTTCGAACCCTGCAGGTGCACCCTTGGGAGTTGGCTGGAGAGCTCCAGGCGCTGGCTGACACGATTCAGATCATGGCAACCCTGGTAGAGGACTGCAAAATATCCATGTCTCTATGCCAGTTAAAACCAGGAAGGGCATTTTCGATAGCAGGACGCTTACCACGGTCCTGTCTGGTGGCACATATCAGTGTTTCCGGGAGGCCTCCAATCGTGTTGTTAGATGTTGACCGCACCGGTGAGCGAGCGCTCTCAACTATGGCGCTCCATTTCTTGGACTTTTTGTCGTATGCAAAACTAGAGACCTACGTCCAATCCGTCCTGAATCATCTTGTTGGTCGAGGAGGGCATTGGGATTCTCATTTGGAGAAAGAGCTAACGCATATCTGCATATGTGAACGTCTCCCAAAAATACTGCCCTTGAGAGGCGCCCATAATGATTCCAGCTACCATCAAAAATGGGCGTGGCGATTAGCAAACAAATTAGTGTTGCCATTGAAAATGGGTGATTAAGGAAGGTTATGCGTACTTTTTTAAGGCGGTTGTACGTATTGGTAAGCCCAAACAGCTCATGGTCTGCAGCACTACTAGAAAAAATGTTAAATTAACCGGCGATAGCACAAGATGGGTAATCCCAATAAAGGGAAGCTGGAATCGTTATAGGGGTAGGGGGAGGAATGGCGGGGTTTGATGACGGGCTTATTGTAGGTGAAGAAGCTAAAAAGATCAGCGTTCTTCGCGCCAAGAGTGTTGACGAGAAGACCATCACGGCGTCCAAAAAAGAGGCACTTGCTACTAAAGTGCTTGGTGAAGAGCAGGATGGCTGGTCTGTCGTTAAGGGGAATAAGAATTCCGTCCGTATGGCCAAGCCAAAGCCACATGATCGACAGCTAGAGGATGATGTTTGGTGCCTGCTCTATAAACTGGGTTTCGAAGAATTAAACGCTGATCGAAACTTTACTATCAAGCTGGGCCCGGCCGCCCCTGCTCGACAAATTGACATTTTTGCCAAAGACGACGAAACGGTATTCATCGTCGAGTGTACTCACGCTCAGGAGCAGAGCTCCAAATCCATTAAAAATCTGATCGATAAAATTAACGGCATACGGGATGACGTCATCAAAGCTATTCATGCCCACTATGGCAAGGACCCGAAACTCAAGGTGAAGTGGGCTATCGCCACAAGGAATGTTGATTGGCGGAAAGCAGACAAAGACCGTGCGGCCGAGTCAAATATTGCAGTCATCACTGAGCAAGAAATTGCTTACTACACCAAACTTACTGAGTACCTCAAAGAAGCGGCGCGCTATCAATTCCTGGCGCGTTATCTCAAGGGCGAAAAGGTGGAGGGCTTGCGTATTGAAGTCCCTGCCACCAGAGGAAACATGGGGGGCGTCACCTTCTATAATTTCCTTATTTCGCCCTTCGACTTGCTCAAGATTGCCTACATCAGTCACAAGGCGACTTCAGTAAACGATCTAGAAACTTACCAGCGAATGGTTAAGCCTTCACGGCTCAAGAAGATAGCCACTTACATTGATGATGGTGGGCAGTTTCCAACCAATATTGTCATAAACTTCAAGACTAAAGATTCTATTCGCTTCAATAAAAGTGAGAATTTCGAGAACAGTTCTTTCGGCACCATTACGCTTCCTGGTCAGTATGGGGCGGCGTGGGTCATCGATGGGCAACATCGGCTATATGGATTTGCATTTTCAAAGCGTGGCAAGAATCACGTTGTCCCTGTGCTTGCCTATGTGAATCTACCGACTGACGAGGAAATGAGACTGTTTTTGGATATTAACTGTGAACAGGTCAAGGTATCTCGCAGTCTCACTAAAGAGCTCTTCGCAAATCTCAATTATGGTTCAGATGATCCATTGGAGAGGCTTGAGGCGCAGTATCCTAGAATTGCTCTTCGGCTTGATGAAATGCCTGGTTCGCCGATTCAAGACAGAGTGTTAACGGTTTCCAAGGACAAAGATAGTAACCGTTGCTTGACGCTTACGTCCCTTGCCGACGGAATTAAGGAAAATCGTTTCCTTGGTAACATAACTAAGGTGTTACCTAACCCCCCTATGGTTCAGCCTGGACCCCTGAGTGACTTGTCCGGTGATATGGACCTTACAACAGAAAAGGCTGCCGATGTTTTTGCCGGTTATTTTGACCTGTTTGCCAAGGGGGCACCAAGACATTGGCAATTGGGTGATGCGAAGGGCGGCTTTCTTTGTACAAATAATGGGTTGAGGGCGTTATTACGCCTCTTAAAAGAATTGGTCAATTTTATTGAAGTACATGACCATGTTAAAGCGGCTTCTATGGACGCGTACGAGATTGTTGAGAAAGTAGCGCCGTATGTCGTCCCTCTAGTCAAATTCTTTAGAGATGCAGAACCCGGTGAAATCCAAAACTTTCGTTCGCGCCAATCGCTCGATGGCGTTAATAAAAATTCTTTGGGTATGATGGGAATAATTAATAGTGAAATTCCATCCTTCACTACGAAGGAGCTGGCGGTCTACCAAAATAGCCGTGACAAAGAAGGTACTACCGAAGCAGGAAAATTAATTTTAGAAATTAATGAGATTTTGCATAAAGATGTTATAGAGACGCTAAAGGCCAACTATGGGGACAAATGGTTTTTTGAGGGCGTCCCGCGACAAATTCGTAGTAAATGTCTTGAATTATATAATGCTGAAAATGGCGCCAAGGAAATGCATCAATATTTATTCCTTATTGATTATCAGACAATAGTATTGAAAAATTTTCATTTATTCGAAAAGAAATACCTAATTTTGGGCGACGCTAAAGCCGCAAAGGCCGATAAGGTAAGTTGGATCGCCAAAATAAATTCCATAAGATCAACTACTGCGCATCCCGAAAAGGGGCTTATTTCCAAAGATGAGGCGGAGTACGTAAGGAAGGTCTATGCACTAGTTAAAGAGAAGATTGTTGGTATGGCAACAGCCCAATCAGCCGCATGATTGGGGGGGCCTTTATGCTGAAACATGATGAGTCTGAAAAGTGGTGCTTTTCATACGCAAAGAGCCAATTATTTGATCCTTACGCTGGGCACCGCTTAACCTAAGTGCCGCGTGTTCCACCTGTCTTGTTGGCGCAAATGGAGTAACGCTATGCCAAACGGCATGTCAACGAATGGTACAAAACGTATAAATCGGTCTCTGCTAGAGCCCCTAAAGGTTATCCGAAAGCGTCCTGCCCGCCTTGCGGCTTTTCTGCTCTTATACGTAGTGATTGGCCTTCTTGGCGTACTTGCCGCCATATTTGTACCAATTTTTGATGCAGCGCGCTCTTTTGGTAATGAATTTATCGCCAATTTACGTACAGGTGGGTTGTACACTTTTACTATTGCATTTCTGACATCTAGCGCGGCATTGCTTTATGAAGCAAAAGCTAAGATTGTAGCTGATGAACAGATAAAGGGCTGGAAGCAACTGGCTTTAACACTGGCAGTCGCACTTGTAGCAGTTATGGCCACATTGGCAGGCATGCAGGCATTTTCTGAGGCGGCAACTTCCGAGCCGAAAGTTTTTAGCCTTACGCTTAAAGACTGTATGCAGATTATGCTTTTTCTTATCGGCGTATTATTGGCCATTTACTCCTTTCTTCTCGCGAGTTACGAAGAAGAGCTTGATGATTTCGCGGAATCTGCGGATGAGGCAAGAGATGACTTAAAAGAAAAGGCCGAATCGGCAACCGATGATGGCCGGGGTATGCGTGTCTAGGGAGCGAGGTAATGCCAACATTTCCAGTTATTCCCGTTAAGCAACCGATAGGGACCTTCTACATTTCAACAGTTCCGGCGGATTTGCTGCTCCGGGTCGTGCGCATTCGCGAAAAGACTTTGGATGATAAAGACGACGACGCGGTTCAACGGCAGTTGAGTCTTAAGCGTACAAAAGAGATTGCTCTTTATACGACAGACCCAGATGCTACTTTTCCCACACCAATAATCGTTGCTTGTGATGATGATAGGGTTTCTGTCGAAAATGGGGCTATCACGTTTGACGAAAACTCGATTATTGGCGAAGTAATTGATGGACAGCATCGTATCCGGGGGCTTGAAAGAACTGATCGTGAGACGGTGCGTAAATTCGATTTGCCCGTGGTATTTATGTTGGATCTTCAGCCGTATGAGAAGGCATATGTCTTCTCAACCATCAATAGCAAACAAACCCCAGTCCCGAAGTCACTGATCTACCAACTTTTTGGGCTAAGTGAACTTAGGAGCCCTTATAAGACTTGTCACGAAATCGCGCGAGCCCTAAACGCATCTATCGATGGCCCATTCTCTCAGGGGTTAAAGATGTTAGGAAAAAGAAACTTACCTACAGAATATTTAACTCAGGGAAGTTTCGTGACGAATTTGCTCAAAAGAATCTCTAAGACCCCTCAGGCGGACGAAATCGCCGTGAAGAAGAGCGAAAAGTTATTCGACGATGAGACGCTACCTTTTCGTTACTATTGGATCAATAATCACGACGAGATGATCGTCAAAATTATTGAAAATTATTTCGGTGCAATCCGTGATGAATTCCCGAAGGAATGGAATCATCCGACTGCAGAGGACTATATCCTTAGAAAAACGGTAGGGTTTGTGGCGCTACTCGAAGCATTTGATGAAATTTGGATTGAAGCCAAGAAAGAACAAAGAGCTGACCGAGAGTTCTTCGGGAGCATAGCCAAGCGTTTCCATGACAATCTTGGCGAGCGTCCTCTTACCGCTGATGAGTTTGGGAGCAGTGCGGGTGATGCTGGGAAATTAGCTAAAACCTTTCTCGGGATATAGGGCTGGGAATACTTACTACATATAATTTCCTCGTCGATTGCTTAAATCCACATATAGCAAGCGTGGACGGGCTGCTCCGCAAGATACTCCGAAATATCCCATTCAATGGACAAAACGGTCCTCAAAACAGGGGAAGGCTTTCCACGTTAAGCGCTCTCAATAGCCTTCAACACCTCTATTGCGAGGTCGAAACCGGCCTTCGGGTTCTTCGCACTTTTCAAAATAGTCTTGAGCGCAGCGGCCAAAGGTTTTTCAAGCTTTTCGCTCGACTTATCAGCGCTCCCGGTCGTGGCGCAAGATGGAAATTTTGCCAAGGCTGTATCCAGTTCAGCAATTCTCCCAAGAGCACCAGAGAAATCCTCTGAGCTGTTATTCAACCGTTCCGCGTCTTTGTGAGCTTGAACTAGTTTTTCTTCAGCCACCTCTCGAATCACCTTGGTCAAGAGAGGCGGGAGCGACTTTTTATCCGCGACATCGAGCCATTCTTGGATAGTCCCAACTTGCTGTTGAACCGAGCGCGATCGATTCCGTTGAGCGGATCGTTCACGAATTCGGTGCGTAATTTGCCTCGCTTGAATGGTGAGCTCCCCCTGTAGATGCGAGTAGTGTGTACTCGGCTCAAATTCATCTCTACGGCCATTCGGAAGGATTTTGGGAGAAATGATATGAATGTCCCCCATGGCCCAACCAGCAAAGCGTGATTCAGGGAAGAACTCCGCAAGTATTAATTCATCTCCGACCTGAATGTTGCCGGCGCGGAGCCGAATTCCCCCAAGCCCCAGTTTCTTGGGAATGACTCCTGCATATGAGTGATCAGTGATCCAACCAATGGCGCACACATCTCCGTCAACCCCTTGGTATGTCACATACTCAACACCTCTGACTTGATCAAACATCTTGTCAGTTAACGGAATTTTATTTTGTGCACGATGAAATACCTGACCCTTTCCATCATTGATTTCGATATGGATCGGCGGCCTAATCCCATATAGCTCAAGATTTTTCTGAATTTCCTCCCCAAAGAGAAAATCCTCGCGGAATGGAACCGGCGCGACCTGTGAAAGGTAATGGCGCACCGCATCTTCATTTAGAAGAAGATCGTTGCGCAAGCGCGAGACTTTCCGAAGCTCGACCTCAAAAAACCGATTGGGAAATCCATCTGCTGGCAATGTATTAACCGTCACGGCCGCTTGGACAATTTCTGCCAACCCACCGTCGAAGGCCTGATCACGAATTTTCTCTCGCAATGCACGGCCATCCCAGTGGACTTCCATGACTTTTTTATCGCCTTCAGAGCGACCGCGGAAAATCAACTCCTGGCAATAACCCAGACCAGATAATCGTCCTATTCCACGAAACCCCCGGAGCATTTTGCCGCGCTTCTGGCTGGCCCCGATAGTGGTAAGGCGAGCTGCAAAGTCCCTTGCCGGTATGCCAACTCCGCTATCTCGGATTTTAACTGAGCGAGCAATTTGATCGAAAGTGATCAAAACATCTGGTTGTTGTGAGAAAAGAAGCCCTTGGTCACGGGCCTCATCAATGGAATCCGCCGCATTTTGTACATACTCACGATAGACGTTGAGCGGATTGACATACATTGACCCTGCCAACAGGTCCAATATATCTTTTCCGACCATCACACTTCCAGTTAATGATTCTTGGCGCGATGTGAGAGAGGATAAGTTAACCTGAGCAACAACTGAGGGCATAAAAACTCCTAAATGCTTTCTGCGAGCCCGGCATCTTCAACGCGCTCGTCTTCGGGAATAGTGATTTCTTCTGTAGGAATGGGGCGTTTCTGGGCCTTCATGGACTCCCAAATCTTTCGTTCGGCTTCATGGGATAGCGGGACGTAGAAACCAAGAATTCGATTTACATTGGGACTCGTGGCTTGGCCAATGAGACCAGCGTAAGCACTCGGCATGGAATTAGAAAGTAGGACTAAAAGTTCATCACGCTCTTCATTGTTTAGGCGGCCAAATTCACGAGTAAACTCTTCAAACTCAGCCCTTCCGCCAAATTTTTGATACCAATGACGATTAAACAAAAAATGCTGAGGATACAGAAGCAAAGCCTCATACTCTTCCGGGGATTCCCCAAAGGCTTCCATGAAAAAATCTCGCGAACCACTTACAATTCCATGTGTAGCCTGGAGAATGATCTGCATGGAACGTAACTGATAGCGCTTCCAATATGTACCAAAGTAGCTGCGATCTTTCTTAAAGATTGGCTGATACCGCATCGGAAAAGAAAATATCCGAATACCAAGCTCCACATTCAAATCGATATTCAGCCGCATCCGCTCATACAAATCGGTAGGGGTATCTTCATAGTTGTAAAGCATGTAATTAGACAATTCATGCAGTCCGGCATCATGAGCCATCCTAATTGCTTTTTCGTATGTATTTCGAACGCCAAGGTGATCAAATGCGATTCTCAGGGGCTTGAGACAGATCGTGGCCATTTCCCTTAGGTACATCTCATCCTTGACGAGAATTCTTGCATCAACCCCCTGGTTGAAATCCACGCGCCGCTGCACCGGCGGTTTGCCAGGGCGTGCTAGTGTTGCTCCACGAGCAAATCCAAGGTCGCGAATTTCCGCAATAATGTTTTTGTAATTGGTGGATGCAACGATATTGTTGTCCATTAACATCAAGTCGCGCCGAGGGCCATACCGGTCGTCTATGGCCTCTACGATACCTGTGATCGATTGCGCATCTCTCTGCCCGCCTTCTAGTTTTGGAACCCCGCAAAAATCACACTTACGTATGCACCCTCGGGAAGCATAAGCAAAGTACGCGTCATGCACAGGATACGCATATTGCGCCTTGATCTGGTCGAGGATGGAATAGTCGGGCACAAGGTCTTCTATGGGTGTCCCATTCACGTCATCGGAATAAAGTTCTTCGTCAAAGTCATCAAGCTGCAGGGCCTTGGCGGGCGGGTCACTTAGAAGACCCTTGATAAACCGGATACCTCGCCACTTTGACTCAGCAATAAAGTCATCTTGCATAAGTGATGCTGCGATCCCACCGACAAATACCTTACTGGCGTTACCTTGTGCGGCTTCTAACGCATAATCAATGGACTTAGAAATTTCTTTCCATTCGAAAGTAAACAGCGTCGTAACGTAAATCCGGTCCCAGTTGGTTTTCAGGACGGATCGGTCGGATTCCCCCTTGATAAATTTGACGTTGTCACGTTTACCATAAGGGCCATGGTAGGCCGCGATTTTCATCAGGCCGAGAGGGGGATACTTGTTTCGGTATCCCGGTTCAATTAATAGGATGTTCTTGTTTGCCATAACTTATTGAGGCCCCAATAGGGTTGGACCGAATTTGTAGGAGCAGGGCTAGCACCGCATCAGCGCCACTGGTGCCACCATAACCATGCAATGGCCCCCGGTTGGACCAATCAATACGATCAAGAAAGTCAGAAAGCTTTGAAATGAAGTAATCCAAGTTACAGATGCGACCGCCTTGCTGCGCTTCACGAACCAGAACGCCAGCCAGCCTCATGAGGCTATATACACCAATCCCTTTTGTAAGCATGTGAGCACGAGGAGCGGCCCATTCTTTTGGCAACACCATGGAAACGGCAGTCCAAAAATCAATGAGCATGCGCACGGTCATGTCGTGCTTTTGAGATGCGGGAAGTTGGGCTTCCCGAAGAAAACGCTTTGCGCCATTTTGCATGGTGCGTAGTGAAGCTTGGCGCTTGGTGCCTACCGTGGATTTCCCGCCTAAGTCCAAACGTTGATACCACGGAGACTGAGGTTCTTCATGCAACCGGAGGGCAACATAGAGCTCCGGCTTAATGGCGCTGAGATTATCAGCAGCTAATCTTGCCTCTGTGAAATCCAATAAACTTCCACTAAGCCCTTTTGCCTTACCATTGATTACCCTAAAAATTTCCATTTCTTCGGCGACAGTCAAGCCGATGAATGTCATGAAGGCAAACGGAATTGAGCTATCCCCGAGGTAACCCAGCCGATGCTGACAATCTACTTGCGCCATGACTCGAATCTGTTTATCCGAAATCATCAGAGTGGCCGCATTAGGTACATCTACATTCCGTTCCAGCCGCCAATGCTCTGAGCAGTCTGGCCGAAGGTTAAACGTCAAAGGGATGGTGCTGGCATTTGGCTGCTGAATGTATTTCTTAAATTCCAGGCTATGTTCGCGGTGGAATCGACGTTGGTATCCCTTGCCGGTGCCTTCGTCGAGGAGGTCAGCGAAACTCACCTGAGCCAAAATGGATGCAGGCGCAAAGCCGATAAAAACGTCTCTGTCGCCGCAACGGCCAATTATCCCAGAGATGGAAATAGTTGCAGTCAATCGGGCACCAATTTGCAGCAAAAAAATGCAATAGTCGAATTATATCTAGTAAAACGCCCGTGGATCAACGTATATTTGAACTGTCAACCGGCGAAATGCTGTCATGGAGAAAAAGAGAGCCGCAGTTTTTTGCTGCAAGTATTTGTTTGGTGTAGCTCTCATATAAAGAATTACTTCAGTATCTTCTTTTAGGGCGTAGCCGGGCGTCATGGACTATTGGTCAATCGAGACCATTTGCACAATGGCCTCTAACTCATACATTACCTCCGGTTGCCGCTGTTGGAGGTAGCGGGAGACAGGCCGGTTTTCTAGTAGCTTTGCTAGATATCCTCTGGCTAGCACCAAATTCAAGACATCCTGCCCATAAGTCTGTTCAACCATCTTGTATTGCCCTTGTAGGTTGCTCATTTCGCGCTCCATTTTCGCCATCTGCTCTGGTGTCACCCCCGTTAGCTTTGGCAGCTTCTTTCCCTCCATAAGCATCGCAGCAGGAGTGGCAGCGAGCAGCGCCTCAGCGTAGGCCACGGTGACGCTGTTGGCTGATACCATTAACTCGACGCACTCGACCTGACGGGTTGGCTTCATTTTCCGGATCACCCGGGAGATTTCGGCGGAAAACTGCCGGTCTTGCAAAAGCTCGGCCGCCTCGGGGCATATTCCGTCCAGCAGGGTCATTTTCTTGATGATTTGGGACACATCGACGCTAAGCGCCTTAGCCAGCCTTTCCGGAGACACACCGCGGCCAATGGCGCGGCGCAGCATGTAGTGCTCCTGAATGGTGGAAAGGCGATTGATCCGGCTGTTGTAGGTGTAACTCTCGTCATCCGTGGCGACGAGACAGGGAACCTCAACGTAGCTGAGTTCCTGCAGAGCGACCAGCCTAATGTGGCCGTCAAGGAGCACGTGCAGGCCAGAGTTTCGGTCTGCTGCCGCGACCGACAGCGGTTCGATCAGTCCCACTTCCTCAATGGAGGACCGAATCTGCTTGAATTTTCGGGAGATCAACAGGCCCTCCGGGATTTTCCGGGAGGGCAGTATCTTGTCTAACGGTAGGCTCAGCGGTTCCGGCAGAAACCCCAGGGCGACTTTAGTCATGCCAGACTGCTTCCCGGCCAGACGCGTTCCGCCAGGTATTTCGGCAATGTATCCAATCCCTCCGCCCGAAGTAGATTGGTGAAATTCTCGTCGGCCAACAGTTGGCGCAAGGCTCCAACAATGAACATCAGCCGCTGCTGGGCAAATTCCGCTTTCTTCACCATCAGCTTCTGACGCGCCACTTCTTTCTGGTAGGTTCTGACCAGGCTGGATGTGGTGATATCTGTTAGCTTCCTTGGCATATGCCGTGCGACGGACCGCCCCAACGTCTGGCGGCGCTCGATGATGCGGCGGGCCGTTAATAGCTGTTTTCCCCGAAGCTTGCCCGACTCGTAAGCATCCTGGAGGGCCGACTGGACCGCTTTGTCATCGTCGCCGGCGCCAACGATGGCCAGTGCCGCGTTGAGCGGAATGTTTCCTTTTTCCACTCCGACTACCAGCCGTTCCTCGCCGTGTTCCAACAGGGTCAGGATGCCCTGTACGTATTCCGGCGAAAGGCCGGTCTTTTTCGCGATGGCCTTCTTGTCGTAGCCTTGGTCGCGAAGGCGTTCGATGCCAGCGAGAAGTTCCAGGGGGCGGTACTGGCGGCGGGCGATGTTCTCGGCCAGGCTCATAATGAAAGCGTCTTCGTCGCTAACTTTCACCACTAGCGCCGGAATGGTCGCTTCTCCGAGGGAGCGGAACGCCTTGAGGCGTCCTTCCCCGCACACCAGCAGGTAACGCTCTGCGTTACCCGGCCCCTCGCGCGGAGTGACAGTGATCGGCTTCTTGAGGCCGATGGCCTTGATGTTGCCGACGATTTCGCCAAAGACGCGACTGTTGCGCTCGCGCGGGTTGAGAACATCGATCAGGTCGACCGGAATCATCATCACTTCCCTGGAATAGCGGTTTCCAGTCATGCGACCCTCCGCAGGCGTGCCCGTTCGGCCATGCCGTAGAGGTAGTCCAGGGTATCGAAGCGATAGCTCTCAAACTCGATGGCATTCCTATCGGCCAGACTGATGCGCGGTTGGCCAAAATCCAGGCGGGGCAACAAGTAATAATCAAGCGGCGCTTGGTTGGCTTGGTCGAGCCGTACAGCTACGGTGATATCCGGTGCCAAGCTCGTATCGAATCGGACCTTCCAGTGATTGCGGCCGCTATCATGGGTTTGGCAGCGGGCAAGCACCAGCGACACACTGAATTCGCCATTAACCCGGAGCATGTCCGTTGCAGGGTCCCGCCAAACGGCACCTCCCAGCTCGGCGACCTGCTGCTCCGTCTGGGCCACGATGTCAGGGTGCAGCCGCCGAAGGAACCGATTGATTTCCAGGTACCGGTAGTCGCGGTCAGGAGTGAAGCCAACGGTTTGGTAAGCTCGAATCAAGCTACCGAAGCGGTGGACGTAAACGGAGGTGGAGGGCATACCCTCCGTTTCATCGATAATCAGCCCGGAAAGGAAACCCCGGTTCTGATACAGGCTCCGCAGGCGCTCGATCAATTCCTCGTCGGTGTACCGCCGCGCCCGAGCGCGCATAATGCCCTGGGCGGTGTAGAACATCTCGGCTGGGACAATGGCTTCGAATGCGCCTTCCTTCTTGATCCACATGTCGGGCGTGTTCATTACCCGCAGTTTTTTGAGCTTGAAGGAAATCCGGTTGTAGATGTTGTTGCCGATGTATTTTTCGTTCGTCAGCACCTCGTGGACAGTCGCCCGTGTCCATGCGCGATCAAGGTCGGTCCGCACGGCTATACCGTTCAGGCGCGCAGCGATCTCCGACTCGGTTAGGCCATCGTCGATGAACCAGCGGTAGATCTGATTGACGACTTTGATCTCGTCTTCGGGGCCCGGCATCAGGATCACGCGATCAGTTTGGAGGCTCTTGTGTTCGCCGCGGGCCAATTCGCCCTTCATTACACCGTGTTGGTCGACAAGCACCCGACGTAGCCCGTAGCCGGCAGGGCCACCCTGGCGGTACCCCAATTCGATCAGTCGGCACTGGCCGGCAAATACCTTGGCCGACAGTTCGCGGCTGTACTCGCCGGCCATTGCTCGTTTGACGCCCTTAACAATGGTTGAGACTGGGGAGCCGTCGTTTTCAAACTGCTCGGCGCAATAGGCGACCTGGATGCCGGCGCGCCGGCAGATGTATTCGTAATAGGCACTCTCGTCGGCATCCTGGAAGCGTCCCCACCGGCTGACGTCGTAGACCAGGATGATCTGAAAGTCGGCGGCGCCGGTTTCAACATCCTTGATCAGCTGCTGCAGGGCTTGGCGTCCGTCAATGCGCAGGCCGCTTTTTCCCTCATCGGCGTAAGTGCGGACGATCTCGATCCCTCGCCTAGCTGCGTATTCCCTTATCTTGTCAGCCTGGTTTTCAGTGGAGTACTGCTGGTGTTCCGTGGACATTCGAACGTATTCGGCCGCCCGGAACACGGTGGGTTGTGTGGTTCCGGCATCGTCTATTTCGTGAGTTGGCATAGCCCAGATTGCCCCTTGTTGCATCAACGGTCTGCTCTCGGAGTTCATCGTCCCATCCGAAGCACATATATAAGGTACGGTAGTAACCGTTCAGCGAAGGGACAATCACGTCATCTCTTTGCAACTTTGGGGCGCGGTTCGCTCAGGGTGGAAAGCACCGTAATTTGGACAGTCCAGACATCTATCTTTGCAAACTCGCTAACTTCTACCGGGCTCATGCGGTATATCCCCGACGTGAGAGGAGAAAGCGACGGTGACACATCCATCTTTGCAATCGGGCTATTGTTTCTCTGGGCATTTCGCGTACGTTGGAAAGCCCGATTGCGTTCGACATAGTCTTCGTGAGTGCTACGGTATTCACGCCAGTAGTCAGGGTTTCGCTCTAGCCATGCCTTCTGAGCCCGTGCCTGGTTGTCGCGGTAGTCCTGGTCGGTCCGTAGCTTCTCCTGCTGCCATCGTCGCCGGCGCTCTTTCTGGCAATCGGGTAGCGAGCAATAGCTTTGTGCCGGCACTTGAGGGCGTGGTTGAAACACTTGGTCACATGCTGCGCACCGTTTCATTTCCATGAGCCGTCTCCATACACACATGTATGAAGCCTGCGCTATAACTACTGGATGGTGGTAGCATTGGATACAACTTTATTAGTGAGAAAAATTCCCTGCTTTGAGGAAGGCGTTTCCCTGCGGATACAACTTTTAGATTCTGACAATTTTGGTCGAATGATTAAAACAGCGGGTTGGAACATCTAAAGGATACAACTCTATTCAGAGCGGACACCCGTCACCCAGAGTGACAAGGCGCGGGGGTCATGGTTATACTTTAACAGTTCAGAATTAGAAAACCCTTAACGGAGCACACCTTATGTCCAAGAAACATCCAGTCATCGCCGTCACCGGTTCGTCCGGCGCCGGTACCACGACGGTCAAGCGCGCTTTCGAGCATATTTTCTGGCGCGAAAAAATCACCCCCGCCATCATCGAGGGAGACAGCTTGCACAGCCTGAATCGGCTCGAATTCCGGGAAGCGATGAAAAAGGCCGAGACCGCCGGCAACAAGCATTTCAGCCATTTCGGTCCGGAAGCCAACCACTTCGAAAAAATCGAGGAACTGTTCAAGTCCTACGGCAAGAACGGCAAGGGCAAGAAGCGCTATTACCTGCACAGCGACGAAGAGGCTGCCGAGCACAATCAGCGCCTGAACACCAAACTGAAGCCCGGTGAGTTCACGCCTTGGGAAGATTTGCCTGCGGGGACGGACCTGCTGTTCTACGAAGGCCTGCACGGCCTGGTAAAAACGGACAAGGTCGATGCCGCCCAGCATGTGGACCTGGGCGTGGGCGTGGTGCCCATCGTCAACCTGGAGTGGATCCAGAAAATTCACCGTGATGCCAAGGAGCGCGGCTATTCCGCCGAGGCCACCGTCGAAACCATCCTGCGCCGCATGCCGGATTACGTGCACTACATCACGCCCCAGTTTTCCCAGACCGACGTGAACTTCCAACGCGTGCCGACAGTGGACACCTCCAATCCCTTCATTGCCCGTGATATTCCGACGCCCGACGAGAGCTTCGTGGTGATCCGCTTCCGGGATCCGAAGGGTGTGGATTTCCCCTACTATCTGCGCATGATTCACGACTCCTTCATGTCCCGCCCCAACACCATCGTGGTGCCCGGTGGCAAGATGGGCTTCGCCATGGAGGTGATTCTCACCCCCCTGGTGCACGAAATGCTGGAAGGCTGTAAAAAAGGCTGAAGACGGGTATAAGGAATTTCGGGGGCTGCGGCCCCCGAAGTTTTTTGTGCTGGCGAAATTAACGGCTTTTTCGGTTCATGTTATGCTTTCCGGCAAGTATCTACGGCGGAAAAGGCACGGGATGAAACATAGCACATACTCGCAAGCAAGCCTCAGGAGGTGAGCAGGTGCAGCGCTACGCGTATTTGACGGAAGTGGATTTGAGCCGGCCCGCCCAGGATGTGTTGCAGCAGGGATTGAATCAGGCGGTCGAGTTGACCGGTTCGGCGGCGGGGGTGGTGTACCTGGCGGAGGCGTCCCAGTTGTGCCCCGCCGTGGGCAACGGCGTCAAGCTGGAAGCCCTGGAGCGCCTCGCTTTCGGCGAAGGCTTGCCCGGCCGCGTGGCCAAGGAAAGGCGGGGATTGCATCTCAACGGCGTGCCGGAACAGGATGCCTTGCGCTTGCATTTCGGCTTTGCCGAGGCCTTGCCACGGGAAATCGCCGCCCATCCGCTGTTGCTGCAGGATCAATTGCTGGGGGTGATGCTGCTGGCCACCACCGGCCACTATTCCGACGAGGAATCGCTGCGGCGCCTGGCCGAACACTTGGCCCTGCATTACGGTTACGCCCGCAGCCAGGAGCAGATGGAACGGCTCTCCATCACCGATAGCCAAACCGGCCTGTATAACCGGCGCTACGTCACCGAGCGGCTGGAGGTGGAGTTTTCCCGCGCCTTCCGATACGGGAGCGAACTTTCGCTGCTGATCATGGATCTCGACCATTTCCGCCAGATCAACGACCGCTTCGGCCCGTCGGCTGGCGATGCCGCCCTGGCGGAGGTGGCCCGGATGATACGTAGCGCCACCAGGGACTCGGATTTGTGCGCCCGTTACGATGGGGAAGAGTTTATGGTCGTGCTGCCCCATACCAATCGGGAGCAGGCGGCCATCGTGGCGGAAAAAATCCGCGAGGCGGTGGCCCGGGCGGAGATTCCCGCCCTGGACCGGGAGCCGCTCACCATCAGCATCGGCGGCGCCTGCTATCCCGACAGCAATGCCCTGTCCTTGAGCGAACTGGTGCAAAAAACCGACGAAGCCCTTACCCACGCCAAGAGCAGCGGCCGCAACCGCTCGTTCATCGTCTGAACCGGCGGCCTAAGTTACCTTGCCCTCGCTGCCGCCGGGCAGAAAATGTTCCCATCCCACTCCGCGGGAGACGAAGCGTTCATCCCTGGGCACCTCTTCCGCCGCCGGCCAGAAGCGATCATCCGGTTCCGAGCCTAGCCTGGCGGCTGCCGGCGGCTCCTCGTCCGCGAACAGGGGGCGGCGGCGGATATCGAAATCCTCCAGGGCATAACTGAACTCGATGGGTATGCCGTTGGGGTCGAAGGAATAAACCGAACGGATGAAGCCGTGGTCGATCACGTCCGAGGCGGGGAACCCGGCGGCGGTGAGTTTGCCCACCAGTTCCCATAGGGTTTCTTCATTGCCCACGCCGAGGGAAACGTGATCGAAGGCAAAGGGGCCGGCGACCGGCGTGCCATGGGTGCGGCGGGGGAGCGGGGTAGCCGCCGGCCACTCGAAAAAAGCGATCAGGTCATTGGGCGACACCTCGAAGAAATACTGGCGGTAGCCGGGCTGGCCGTAGCCGTAAAGAAGCCGCAAGCCCAGCAAATCCCGCCAGAACCGGATGGTGGCGTCCAGGTCGCCGGTAGCAAAGGCCAAGTGGTGGATTCCGGTGTATTTGCCCATGATGGCCTCCTTCATTCTTCATTCGGGCATTGCCCATACCCCATGAGACTCGTGGCGAGCCGTGCCGTTCCGTGCCCGCCCCGGTATAATCCCCGGACCTGAAGGAAACTCCCCCGACCCATGACCGACTCCTACCTTGCCGGCCTGAATCCCGAACAGCGGGAAGCCGTTACCCTCCCCCGCCAGTCGGCCCTGATCCTGGCCGGGGCCGGCAGCGGCAAGACCCGCGTGCTGACCATGCGCATCGCCTACCTGATCCAGAGCGGCCAGGTCAGTCCCCACGGCATTCTCGCCGTCACCTTCACCAACAAGGCTTCCCGCGAGATGCTGGCCCGCTTGTCGGCCCTGTTGCCGATCAACACACGGGGGATGTGGGTCGGCACCTTTCACGGTCTGTGCAACCGCATGCTTCGCGCCCACCACCGGGAGGCGGGCCTGCCGGCCCTGTTCCAGATTCTCGACAGCCAGGATCAACTGGCGGCGGTGAAAAGGACGATGAAGGCCCTCAACATCGACGAGGAGAAATATCCCCCTCGCCAAGTCCAGCACTTCATCAGCGGCAACAAGGAGCAAGGGTTGCGGGCCGGCGATATCGAAGCCTACGACCCCTATACCCGGCGCCTGGCGGAAATCTATGCCGCCTACGACGAGCAATGCCAAAAAGAAGGCGTGGTGGATTTCGCCGAATTGCTGTTGCGCAGCTTCGAGCTGCTGTCTCGCGACGAAGCGCTGCGCCGCCACTACCAGCAGCGCTTCCGCTACGTGCTGGTGGATGAGTTCCAGGATACCAACCGTCTGCAATACCAGTGGCTCAAGCTGCTGGCCGGCGAGGAGGGGGCGGTGTTCGCCGTGGGGGACGACGACCAGTCCATTTACGCCTTCCGCGGCGCCAACGTGGGGAACATGGCCGATTTCGAGCGGGACTTCCAGGTGGAGAAGATCGTCCGCCTGGAACGCAACTACCGCTCCCACGGCAACATCCTGGAGGCGGCCAACGCCCTTATCCGCCACAACGACCAGCGCCTGGGAAAGAACCTGTGGACCGACGAAGGAGAAGGGGAGCCCATTCGCCTGTTCGAGGCGCCCACCGACCGGGCGGAGGCCGATTTCGTGGTGGAGGAGGCCGAGGCCCTGTCGCGGGAGGGGGTGCCCCTGTCCGATATCGCTCTCCTGTACCGCTCCAATGCCCAATCCCGGGTGCTGGAACACGCCCTGTTTTCCGCCGGTCTGCCCTACCGGGTATATGGCGGCCTGCGCTTCTTCGAGCGGCAGGAAATCAAGCATGCCCTGGCCTATCTGCGCCTGGTCGCCAACCCGGCCGACGACGGCGCTTTCCTGCGGGTGGTGAATTTTCCCGCACGGGGAATCGGCGCCCGTTCCCTGGAGTTGTTGCAGGAAGCCGCCGCCCAAGGGGAGGGCAGCCTGTGGGAAGCCGCCCGGCACGGCGGGCTGGGCGGCAAGGCCGGCACCGGCCTGCGGGGCTTCGTGCAAATGATCGAAATGCTGCGGGATACCTGTTCCCACCTGTCCCTCGCCGAGCAGGTGGAACAGGTGCTGGCCGCCAGCGGCTTGGCCGAGCACTACCAGAAGGACAAGCAGGAGGCGGAACGGCTGGAAAACCTGAACGAACTGGTCAACGCGGCGGCGGTGTTCGAGGGGGAATACGAAGCGGAAGAGGGGATCGACGGCGCGCCGCCCCTGCCGATCCTGGCGGCATTCCTGGCCCATGCTTCCCTGGAGGCCGGGGAGCATCAGGCCGAGGGGGGCCAGGAGGCGCTGCAATTGATGACGGTCCATTCCGCCAAGGGCCTGGAGTTTCATGCGGTATTCATCACCGGGCTGGAAGAGGGATTGTTCCCCCACGAGAACGCCATGAAAGACCACGGCGGCCTGGAAGAGGAACGGCGGCTGATGTATGTCGCCATTACCCGAGCCCGGCGGCGGCTTTATTTGAGCTTCGCCCAGAGCCGCATGCTCCATGGCCAGATGCGCTACGGCATGGCATCGCGTTTTCTGCGGGAAATCCCGCCGGAATTGATCAAGGCGGTGAACACCGGCTTCGACTACGCCCCCTCCGCCTGGGACGATGGCGGGGCCGAGGCCTCGACATCGCCCAGCCAGGGAGGGGGTTTTGCCGTAGGGCAGAACGTGCTGCACCCCAAGTTCGGCCTGGGGGTGATCGTCAACTGCGAAGGACGGGGGAGCGATGCCCGTGTCCAGGTGAACTTCCGCGACAGCGGCGTGAAATGGCTGGCCCTGGAGTACGCCAAGCTGACGCCGTTGTAACGGAATCAGGCGGTTTCGGAGATTCCGGCCGGCTGTTCGGCGATGAAAATATCCCGGTAGCCGGTGTAAATCGAGGTGGCGGCCAGCACCGGCAGCACCAATACCAGCCCCAGCATCATGGGGATGGCACCCAGAACCAGCAAGGCTATCGCCGCCACGCCGTAGACCAGGAACGGCACCGCGTTGCGCAGGCAGGCGCGGAAACTCAGCTTCATCGCCTCCAGGGGCTGCATCTGGTCGAATATCACCAAGGCCGGGGCGAACCAGTAGGCCATCAGCAGAGGCAGCAGGAACACCATGAAGAACAGCAGCACCACCAGGAGGTGCTGGCCCATGGCCAACATCATGGTCGGGTCCTGCTGGCGGATCGCCTCGGCGAAATTCATGTCCGGCAACTCGCTGCCCATAATGGCGGTGGCGATGAATGCCGCCACCGATATCGCCAATATCTTCCCGGCCAGGTAGTAGGCGCCCAGGGTCGCCAGGGGGGCGGGCCGGAGGCGGAAGGCGGCGAACAGGTGGGCGATTTCCATTTCTTCTCCCACCTCCAGGGTGCGGCAGGCCACCATGAATCCGGCGATGAAAATCGGGTCCAGCAATGCCCAGGCCACGGGCCCGACGAGGGGGACGAGGAAGGCGAGGACGAAGGCGAAGAAAAAATAGATCAGGAAAAAAGCCATCCAGATCAGGGGGCTCTTGAAAAAGAGGGAGAATCCGGCGGTAATCCAGCGCCAGCCTTGGGCGGCCTCGACGGAGCGTGGTTCCATGGTGGTTCTTTCATTCATGGCATGAAGGTGTAGGCACGGGTGGGTGGCAAATCTCCACCGGTGCGAAAAAGTCTAGCAGTTCGGCCTTCAGACCCACAATCGCTGCAATTCCCCGTGGCGCGCCACGCGGTCCTGGAGGATGCGCTTGAAATGGTCGGGGTCCTTGGCGTGGGTGAGTTCGCCCGGCCGGGGAAAATGAAAGTCGTACAAGCGCGACAGCCAGAAGCGCAGGGCGCCGGCCCGCAGCATCACCGGCCAGGCGCCGCGCTCGGCGGCGCTTAACGGGCGCACCCGGTGATAGGCTTCCAGCATCGCCGTCAGGCGCGGTTCGTCCAGCAGGCCGCTGTCGGGAAAGACGCACCAGTCGTTGACCGTGATGGCGAGGTCGTAGAGCCACAGGTCGTTGCAGGCGAAGTAGAAGTCGATCACGCCGCCCAGGCTGTCGCCGTCGAACAGCGCGTTGTCCCGGAACAGGTCGGCATGGACGACGCCGCGCGGCAAATCCTCGAAGCGGAAGCCCCCTTGGAAATCCAGCTCCTCCCGCAGCAGGGCTTGTTCCTCCGCCGACAGGCGGGGCATGACTTGCGGGGCGGTGCTGCGCCACCATTGGATGCCGCGGGGATTGGGCATGGCGGCGGGGTAGGTTTTGCCGGCCAAGTGCAAGCCGGCCAGCATGTCCCCCACCTGGGCGCAGTGGGCGGGGGTGGGGTGCTCCAGGGAGCGGCCGGCCAGGCGGGTGACGATGCTGGCCGGCTTGCCGTTGAGCTCGCTCAGGTAGCCGTTGTGCAGGTTGGCGATGGGCGTCGGGCACGGAATGCCGTGCTGGGACAGGTGCGCCATCAGGTTGAGGAAGTAGGGCAGTTCCGCCGCCGTCAATTTTTCGAATAGGGTGAGAACGTAGCGCCCGTGGGACGTGGTGACGAAATAATTGGTGTTCTCGATGCCGGAATCGATGCCCTTCAGCTCGACCAGCTCCCCGAGGGCGAAATTCTTCAGCCAAGCGCCCAAGGACTCGGGCGTGACGGTGGTGTAGACGGACATGAGGGCAGCGGAAAACGGCGGGTTCTATCGGGGGATCAGAAGCGGAACAACACCCACTGGGGCGGCCGGGTGCCGGAATCGAGGCCTTCCGTGCGGGCAAAGCGGCCGTCGCCGGTATGGTCCACGAGGAAATAGGGCACGCCGTTGGGAGGGGTGATCTTGATCATGTACAGCTTGCCGTTGGCGCGGTACTCCTCCACCTTGTTTTCGCCCTGGGTGGAGATGGTCACCTGGGGCTCCAGGCTGGCATCGGAATCGAGGTTGGCCGGCGCCGGCGGGGGCTCGGGGATCGGTTGCAAATCCTTGGGCTGCGGGTCTGCGGCGTAGGCGTTGAGGGCCACGATCAGCGGGAAGAGGGCGAGCAAGCGGCGCATGGCGATTTCCTGGAATATTTGTTTCATTCTATCAAAGAAAGGCCCTAGAGGATGAGCTGCTTCTCTTTTTCCGCAGCGGAGGGTTCGAAGCCGCGGGTTTCGTAGTAATTGAAAATCGCGTCCACCACCGCCTTGGGCTCGTTGATCACTTGCACCAGGTCCATGTCGTCGGGGCTGATCATGCCTTCCTTCACCAGGCTTTGCTTGAACCATTGGACCAGGCCGCGCCAGAAGGGCTCGTGGACCAGGATGATGGGAATCTTGCGGGTCTTGCCGGTCTGCACCAGGGTCAGGGCTTCCATCAGTTCGTCCAGGGTGCCGAACCCTCCCGGCATCACCACGTAGGCGGTGGCGAATTTGACGAACATCACCTTGCGGGCGAAGAAATGGCGGAATGTCTGGCTGATGTCCTGGTAGGGGTTGGAATGTTGTTCGTGGGGCAACTGGATGTTGAGGCCGATGCTGGGGGACTTGCCGAAGTAGGCCCCCTTGTTGGCCGCCTCCATGATGCCGGGGCCTCCGCCGGAGATGACCGAAAAGCCCGCGTCGGACAGCAGACGGGCGATCTGCTCGGTGAGCATATAGTAGGCGTGGTCGTGGGGCACCCGGGCGCTGCCGAATATGGAAACCGCCGGGCGGATGGAGGCCAAGCGTTCGGTGGCCTCGACGAATTCTGACATAATGCCGAAAACGCGCCACGATTCCCGTGCGGAATAGGCTTGCGCCTCCAGCTCGGGGTTGATGATCTTCGCTAACTTGTTGCTCATGGATGGATTATGCGTACGTTGTTGTTGGTTGACGGTTCTTCCTACCTCTACCGGGCGTTTCACGCCCTGCCGGACCTGCGTAACCGCCATAACGAGCCGACCGGCGCCATCTACGGGGTACTCAACATGTTGCGCCGGCTTCGCAAGGAAGTCAGCGCCGATTATAGCGTGTGCGTATTTGACGCAAAAGGTAAAACCTTCCGCGACGACTGGTATCCCGACTACAAGGCCCACCGTCCCCCCATGCCGGACGACCTGGCGGCCCAGATCGCGCCCCTGCACGAGGCCATCCGCGCCCAGGGCTGGCCCCTGGTGATGGTGGAGGGAGTGGAGGCCGACGACGTCATCGGCACCCTGGCGGCGAAGGCCTGGGCCGAGGGCATTCACACGGTGATTTCCACCGGCGACAAGGACATGGCCCAACTGGTGAATTCCCACGTCACCCTGGTCAACACCATGACCAACGAGAAGCTGGACGAGGCCGGCGTGGCGGCCAAGTTCGGCGTGCCGCCGGAACGGATCGTCGATTACCTGACCCTCATCGGCGACAGCGTGGACAACGTGCCGGGGGTGGCCAAGGTGGGGCCGAAGACGGCGGTGAAATGGCTGACCCAGTACGGCACCCTGGACGATCTGGTGGAGCGGGCGGGGGAAGTGGGCGGCGCCGTGGGGGAAAACCTGCGCCAGGCCCTGGATTGGCTGCCCCAGGGACGGCGGCTGCTCACCATCAAATGCGACGTGGACCTGCCCCTGGACTGGCACCAGCTCACCATGGCCGAGCCGGACAATGCCAAGCTGGCGGATCTGTTCGACCGCTTCGAGTTCAAGACTTGGCGTGCGGAAATCGGCGGGGAAGAAGCCGCGCCGTCTGTGGCTCCGGCCCCGGCGGCGGAGCGGCACTACGAGGCCATCCTCGGCGAAGAGGATTTGCAGCGCTGGCTGGCAAAAATCCAGGGGGCGGAACTGGTGTCCCTGGACACCGAGACCACCTCCCTCGATCCCATGCAGGCGAAGTTGGTGGGTATTTCCTTCGCCGTCTCGGCCCATGAGGCCGCGTACCTGCCCCTCAACCACCACTATGCCGGGGCGCCGGCCCAGTTGGCCGAGGCGGAGGTCCTGGCCCGCCTCAAGCCGTGGCTGGAAGACCCGGCCAAGGCCAAGGTGGGGCAGAACCTGAAATACGACAAGCACGTCTTCGCCAACCACGGCATCGTCCTGCGCGGCATCGTCCACGACACCCTGCTCCAGTCCTACGTCCTGGAGAGCCACAAGCCCCACGACATGGATTCCCTGGCCCTGCGCCACCTGGGGGTGAAGACCATCACCTACGCGGAGGTGGCGGGCAAGGGGGCGAAGCAGATCGGCTTCGACCAGGTGGCGGTGGAACAGGCCACGGACTACGCCGCCGAGGACGCGGACGTGACCCTGCAACTGCACCAGGCCCTGTTTCCCCAACTGGAGCGGGACGAGAAGCTGGCCTTCGTTTACCGCCGGCTCGAAATGCCGGTGCTGGACGTGCTGTTCACCATGGAGCGCAACGGCGTGCTGCTGGACACCGCCCTCCTGGATGCACAGAGCCGGGAGCTGGGGCAGAAGATGCTGGAGCTGGAGCAGCAGGCCTTCCAGGCCGCCGGCCAGCCCTTCAACCTCAATTCGCCGAAACAGATTCAGGAAATCCTCTTCGATCAACTGAAGTTGCCGGTCATCAAGAAAACCCCCGGCGGCGCCCCTTCCACCGACGAGGAGGTGTTGCAGCAATTGGCCCTGGACTACCCCCTGCCGAAAATCCTCCTCGACTACCGCAGCCTGGCCAAGCTCAAGTCCACCTACACCGACAAACTGCCGCGCATGGTGGACCCCCGCACGGGGCGGGTGCACACCAGCTTCTCCCAGGCGGTGGCGGTCACCGGCCGTCTGTCCAGCTCCGACCCCAACCTGCAGAACATTCCGGTGCGCACCGCCGAGGGGCGGCGCATCCGCGAGGCCTTCATCGCCGCGCCGGGCCATGTGGTGGTTTCCGCCGACTATTCCCAGATCGAACTGCGCATCATGGCCCACCTGTCCCAGGATACGGGCCTGCTGAAGGCCTTCGCCGAGGGCCACGACGTCCACCGGGCCACGGCGGCGGAAATCTTCGGCGTGGCGCCGGCGGAGGTGTCTTCCGAGCAGCGCCGCTACGCCAAGGTGATCAACTTCGGTCTCATCTACGGCATGTCGGTGTTCGGCCTGGCCGGGCAACTGGGCGTGGAGCGCAGCGCGGCCCAGACCTACATGGACCGCTACTTCGCCCGCTACCCCGGCGTGGCGGAGTACATGCAACGCACACGGGAGCAGGCCCGCCAGCAGGGCTACGTGGAGACGGTGTTCGGTCGCCGCCTGTGGCTGCCGGAAATCAAGAGTTCCAACGGCGCCCGCCGCCAGGGGGCGGAGCGGGCGGCGATCAACGCCCCCATGCAGGGCA
Organism: Betaproteobacteria bacterium; assembly: GCA_020061285.1. The sequence continues at coordinate 4,744 of JAGUYQ010000050.1, read as the reverse complement.
CCGCCGCCGACCTGGTGAAGCTGGCGATGGTCGCCGTCCAGGGCTGGCTGGAGGAGGAAAAGCTGGCCTCCCGCCTGGTGCTGCAAGTCCACGACGAACTGGTGCTGGAGGTGCCCCAAGGGGAGGTGGACCTGGTGGTCACCCGGCTGCCCCAGTTGATGGCGGGCGTGGTGCAGTTGGCCGTTCCCCTGGAGGTGGACGTGGGCAAGGGCCCCAACTGGGAGCAGGCCCACTAAACCCTGTTTCCCCCAAGTCAAGGGCAAAATCGCTGAAAAAATAGGCGATTTTCCTTTCCCGGCCGGACCATTGCGATTACAATTACGCCCTTCCCCCGGACGCGTAACGCCATGCACATTGGTTCCTATCGCCTGAAGAACAACCTGATCGTCGCCCCCATGGCGGGCGTGACCGATCGGCCGTTCCGCCAGTTGTGCCGTTCCTTCGGCGCCGGCCTGGCGGTATCGGAAATGGTGGCGAGCAACTCCCTCCTCTACGGCAGCGAGAAGACCAAGCGCCGCGCCAACCACCAGGGCGAAGGGGCGCCGGTGTCGGTGCAGATCGTCGGCGCCGACCCGAAGATGCTGGCCGAGGCCGCCAAGTACAACGTGGACCGGGGCGCCCAGCTTATCGACATCAACATGGGCTGCCCGGCGAAGAAAATCTGCAACGTTTCCGCCGGCTCCGCCCTGCTCAAGGACGAGCCTCTCATCGGGCGCATCCTGGAGGCGGTGGTGGGGGCGGTAAACGTGCCGGTGACCCTGAAGACCCGCACCGGTTGGGACAAGAGCCACAAGAACGTGGTGTCGGTGGCCCGCATCGCGGAAAGCGCGGGCATCCAGGCCCTGGCCATTCACGGCCGCACCCGGGCCTGCGCCTACACCGGCGAGGCGGAGTACGACACCATCGCCGCGGTGAAGGCGGAAATTAAAATCCCGCTGATCGCCAACGGCGACATCACCACCCCGGAGAAGGCCAGGTACGTGCTCGAGCACACAGGCGCCGACGCGGTAATGATCGGCCGCGCCGCCCAGGGGCGGCCGTGGATTTTCCGTGAAATCGCCCACTACCTGGCCACCGGGGAAAAGCTGCCCCCGCCGGAGGTGGCTGAAATCCGGGGCGTGCTGCTGGATCATCTGGAGGAGTTGTACGCTTTCTACGGGGAAGTCACCGGGGTGCGGGTGGCGCGCAAGCACATCAGTTGGTACACCAAGGGGTTGGCGGGGGCGGCGAGTTTCCGCCACGCCATGAACCGGCTGGAGGCACCCGAGGAACAGCGCCGGGCGGTGGACGAGTTCTTCACCGGAGCGATGCACCGCGAGCGGTACTTGAATTACGAAGAAAACGGGCTGGCGGCCTAATTACGACCGGCCCGCAAGGGATACGAAAATAACATGATGAATGAAAACGAGATCGCCGCCTGCGTGCGCAAGGCGCTGACCGAATATTTCAAGGACTTGGACGGGGAGGACCCCCACGCCGTTTACGACATGGTGCTCCACTGCGTGGAGCGGCCCCTGTTGCAGATGGTGCTGGACCAGACCGGCGGCAACCAGACCCGTGCCGCCGAAGTCCTGGGCCTGAACCGCAATACCCTGCGCAAGAAAATGCAGTTCCACGGAATCAAATAACCTCCACTCTATATTTTCGCCATGACCACCATTCAACGTGCCCTGATCAGCGTTTCCGACAAAACCGGCGTCATCGACTTCGCCAAGGCCCTGCGACAGCGCGGGGTCGAAATCCTTTCCACCGGCGGTACCGCCAAACTCCTCGCCGACAACGGCGTCGAGGTGATCGAGGTGGGGGATTACACCGGCTTTCCCGAAATGCTCGACGGGCGGGTGAAGACCTTGCATCCCAAGGTCCACGGCGGCATCCTGTTCCGCCGCGACCTGCCCGCCCATGTGGCGGCGGTCGAGGGTTCCGATATTCCTCCCATCGACTTGGTGGTGGTCAATCTCTATCCCTTCGCCGCCACCATCGCCAAGCCCGACTGCACCCTGGAAGACGCCATCGAGAATATCGACATCGGCGGTCCCACCATGGTCCGCGCCGCGGCCAAGAACCATCATCATGTGGGCATCGTCACCGATCCGGCGGACTATGCGCCGGTGCTGGAAGAGATGGCCGCCAACGGCGGCGCCCTGAAGAAGGAAACCCTGTTCGCCCTGGCGGTGAAGGCCTTCACCCACACCGCCGCCTACGACGGCATGATCAGCAACTACCTTACCGCCATCGCCCCGGACGGCGGCAAGCAGGCCTTTCCCGGCCACATCAACTTCCAGTTCGCCAAGGCCCAGGAAATGCGCTACGGCGAGAACCCCCACCAGCAGGCGGCGTTCTACGTGGCCGAAGGGGAGAAGGAAGCCAGCATCGCCACCGCCCGCCAGTTGCAGGGCAAGGAACTGTCCTACAACAACATCGGCGACGCCGACGCGGCCCTGGAATGCGTCAAGCAGTTCGACGCCGCCCCCGCCTGCGTCATCGTCAAGCATGCCAACCCTTGCGGCGTGGCCTACGGCGCGAACCTTCTGGAAGCCTACGACCGGGCCTACAAGACCGATCCCGAATCCGCCTTCGGCGGCATCATCGCCTTCAACGGCGAGCTGGACGCCGCTACCGCCCAGGCCATCGTCGAGCGCCAGTTCGTCGAAGTCATCGTCGCCCCCACCGTGGCGGCGGATGCGGTGGAAGTGATTGCAGCGAAAAAGAACGTGCGCCTCCTGGCCTGCGGCCAGTGGTCCGCCGAGCCGGGCAAGCGCCTGGACTTCAAGCGCGTCACCGGCGGTCTCCTGGTGCAGGACGCCGACCTGGCCCTGTACAACGAACTCAAGGTGGTCACCAAGCGGGCCCCCACCGAAGCCGAGATGGCCGACCTGCTGTTTGCCTGGCGGGTGGCCAAGTACGTCAAGTCCAATGCCATCGTCTACGCCAAAGGCAAGATGACCATCGGTGTCGGCGCCGGCCAGATGAGCCGCGTCAATTCCGCCCGCATCGCCGCCATCAAGGCCGAGCACGCCGGCCTGGAAGTGAAGGGCTCGGTAATGGCCTCCGACGCCTTCTTCCCCTTCCGCGACGGCATCGACTCCGCCGCCCAGGCGGGCATTGCTGCGGTGATCCAGCCCGGCGGCTCCATGCGGGACGAGGAAGTGATCGCCGCCGCCGACGAGCACGGCATGGCGATGGTCTTCACCGGCATGCGCCATTTCCGCCATTAAGAGGAAAGCGCCATGAAAATTCTGGTTATCGGCAACGGCGGCCGCGAGCACGCCCTGGCCTGGAAACTGGCCCGCTCCCCCCGCTCCACCAAGATTTTCGTCGCTCCCGGCAATGCCGGCACGGCTCGGGAAGAGGGAGTGGTCAATGTCCCCATCACGGGCATTCCCGAACTGGTGGAATTCGCCCTGGCGGAGAAAATCGTTCTCACCGTGGTAGGCCCCGAAGCGCCCCTGGCTGCCGGGGTGGTGGATGCCTTCCGCGCCGCCGGGCTGAAGATTTTCGGCCCCACCCAGGCCGCCGCCCAACTGGAAAGCTCCAAGGATTACGCCAAGGCCTTCATGGTGCGCCACGGCATCCCCACCGCCGCCTACGACACCTTCACCGACGCGGCCCTGGCCCATGCCTACATCAACCGCCACGGCGCCCCCATCGTCGTCAAGGCCGACGGCCTGGCCGCCGGCAAGGGGGTGGTGGTGGCCCAGACCGTGGAAGAGGCCCGCGCCGCCGTGGACATGATGCTGGAAGGCAACAAGCTGGGCTCCGCCGGTGCGCGGGTGGTGATCGAGGAATGCCTGATGGGCGAGGAGGCCAGCTTCATCGTCATGGCCGACGGCCAGCACGTTCTGCCCCTGGCCACTAGCCAGGACCACAAGCGCCTCAAGGATGGCGACCAGGGCCCCAACACCGGCGGCATGGGGGCCTATTCCCCCGCCCCGGTGGTGACCCCGGAACTCCACGCCAAGGTGATGCGGGAAGTGATCCAGCCCACCATGGCGGGCATGGCCAAGGACGGCATCGCCTACACGGGCTTTCTCTACGCCGGCCTGATGATCGACCCCCAGGGTAACGCCAAGGTATTGGAGTTCAACTGCCGCATGGGCGACCCGGAAACCCAGCCGATTATGATGCGCCTGAAGAGCGATTTCATCACCCTGGTGGAGCATGCCGTCAACGGCACCCTGGACCAAGTGGAAGTCGAGTGGGACCGCCGCGCCGCCCTGGGCGTGGTGATGGCGGCGGCCAACTACCCGGAAACCCCGCGCAAGGGCGATGCCATCAGCGGCCTGCCCAAGGAGGGGGAGGACTACCATGTCTTCCACGCCGGCACGGCGGAGGGAGGCGGCAAGGTGGTCACCAGCGGCGGCCGGGTGCTGTGCGTCACCGCCCTGGGGGACAAGATTTCCCTGGCCCAGCGCCGCGCCTACGAAATCGCCGACCAAATCCATTTCGACGGTAGCCAGATGCGCCGCGATATCGGCTACCGCGCCATCAAGTAACTTAAAGGAATAGAAGCATGAGCATAACCTTCGTCGCCATCCTGATGGGCTCCGACTCCGACCTGTCGGTGATGCAGACCACCCTGGACACCCTTTCTAGCCTGGGCGTGGCCTGGGAAGTGAACGTCCTCTCCGCCCACCGCACCCCCGAGGCCACCCAGGCCTACGTGAAGGACGCCGAGCAGCGGGGCTGCCAGGTGTTCATTTGCGCCGCCGGCCTGGCGGCCCACCTGGCGGGCAGCGTGGCG
>JAGUYQ010000221.1 GCA_020061285.1 Betaproteobacteria bacterium | reverse complement strand
GGTGAGGACGGTGGTCGAATCCGCCCGGGATCACGGCATTTCCATACGCATCGGCGTCAACGCCGGCTCCCTGGAGAAGGACTTGCAGCAGAAATACGGCGAACCCACCCCCGAAGCCCTGGTGGAATCCGCCCTGCGCCATATCGAGATTCTCGAAAAACTCAATTTCCCCGACTTCAAGGTCAGCCTCAAAGCCTCCGACGTCTTCACCACCGTGGAAGCCTACAAGCTCCTGGCCGGCCAGATCGAACAGCCTCTTCACCTCGGCATAACCGAAGCAGGGGGCTTGCGCTCCGGCAGCGTCAAGTCCGCCGTCGGCCTGGGGCTGTTGCTGGCCCAGGGCATCGGCGACACCCTGCGGGTTTCCCTGGCTGCGGATGTGGTGGAGGAGGTGAAAGTCGGCTTCGACATTCTGAAAAGCCTGCACCTGCGGCAGAAGGGGATCAACATCATCGCCTGCCCCACCTGTTCCCGCCAGGAGTTCGACGTCATCAAGACGGTCAACGCCTTGGAGGAAAGGCTGGAAGACGTCACCGAGCACCTGGACGTGGCCGTTATCGGCTGCGTGGTGAACGGCCCCGGCGAGGCGCGGGAAGCCCACCTGGGCGTTACCGGCGGTTCACCCAACTTGCTGCTGTACGTGGACGGAAAGCCGGAGGAAAAACTCAAGGAGGAAGGGCTGGTTGACCTGCTGGAACAACGCATCCGCGCCAAAATTTCCGCCATGAAAACCGACAAGGCGCAGGACTGAGCCGCCTCCCATTCACCCTCAATTATTTCAAAGCATTATGAGCAATACCATCCAGGCCGTGCGCGGCATGAACGACATTCTTCCCGAGCACTCCCACGTATGGGAGTTTTTCGAGGAAACCGTGCGAGATTGGCTTTCCGCCTACGGCTACCGCAACATCCGCATGCCCATCGTCGAGCAGACCAGTCTATTCAAGCGCGCCATCGGCGAAGTGACCGATATCGTCGAAAAGGAGATGTACTCCTTCATCGACAGCCTCAACGGCGAAAGCCTGACCCTGCGCCCGGAAGGCACCGCCGGCTGCGTTCGTGCCGTGCTGCAACACAACCTGCTGTACAATGCGCCCCAACGCTTGTGGTACATGGGTCCGATGTTCCGTCATGAGCGCCCCCAGAAGGGGCGTTACCGCCAGTTCCACCAAGTGGGGGTGGAGTCGCTCGGCTATGCCGGGCCGGATATGGACGCCGAGCAAATCATCATGGGTGCGCGCCTGTGGAAAAACCTTGGATTGGGCGACATCGCTCTCCAGATCAACACCCTGGGCAGCAGCGATGACCGGGCCCGCTACCGCGCTCGGCTGGTGAAATACCTGGAAGGCCATGCCGGCCAACTGGACGAGGATTCCCAGCGCCGCCTCCACACCAACCCGTTACGGGTGCTGGATAGCAAGAATCCGGCGATGCAAGGCATTATCGAGGGTGCTCCGCGGCTGCTGGACGATTTGGGTGAAGATGCCCTAAAGCACTTCGAGGACCTGCAAGGAATGCTGCGCTGCGCAGGGGTGGATTTCGAGATCAATACCCGGCTGGTGCGGGGCTTGGACTATTACAATTACAGCGTGTTCGAATGGGTCACCGATCGCCTTGGCGCCCAAGGCACGGTGTGTGCCGGTGGCCGTTACGACGGCTTAGTCGAACAACTGGGCGGCAAGCCCGCGCCAGCTTGCGGCTTCGCCATGGGGGTGGAGCGCTTGCTGGCCCTGATGGAAGAACAGAAAGTGGACGTTCCTCTCCCGTCCCCGGATGCCTACGTCGTCCATGTGGGCGAGGCGGCGGACCGGTTCGCCTTGGACGCCGTGGAGCGCTTGCGGGATGCCGGTGCCCGTATCGTATTGCACTGCGGCGGGGGCAGCTTCAAGTCCCAGATGAAAAAGGCTGACCAAAGCGGCGCCCGCTATGCCCTGATCATCGGCGACGATGAAGCCGCTGTGGGACAAATCGCCGTCAAGCCCCTGCGAGGACCTGGGGAACAATCACGGCTCGGCGTGGCTGATGCCGCCGACATTCTCAAACAACGTTAAACCATAACGGGAAAACCACATGTACGACCTCGAAGAGCAGGAACAACTGGACGCCCTCAAGGCGTGGTGGAAACAGCACGGCAAAACCGTAATCATCGCCGCAGCCTTGGGTATCGCGGTTGCCGCCGGCATCCAGGGCTGGCGCCATTACCAGAAAACCCAGACCGCCAACGCCGCCGGCCTTTACCAGGGCTTGCAGGACGCCTTGCAGATGCGCGACCTGAAAAAAGTCCGGGACGCCGCCGGGCAGTTGATGGAGAAATATCCCTCCACCCCCTATGCCGCCCGTGCGGCCATGATCGCCTCCGCCGCTAATTCCAGCAACGGCGACGAAAAGAGCGCCAAGGCCCAGTTGCAATGGGTGGTGGAACACGCCAAGGAATCCCAGCTTCAGGATACCGCCCGCCTACGGCTGGCTGGACTAATGTTGCAGGAGAAGCAATACGACGAGGTGGGCACGCTTCTGGCGGCTAAGCACGACGCGGCTTTCGACGGCCTCTACGCCGACCTCAAGGGCGACGTTCTATCCGCCCAGGGAAAATCCGAGGAAGCGAAGAAGGCCTACCGCACCGCCCTGGAGAAACTGGACCAGAAGGGTGAATACCGCAACTTGGTGCAAATGAAACTCGACGCCCTGGGAGGCTGACCATGATCAATCTCCACCCCGCAGCCCGCATTCTGTTGGCCCTAGGGCTGGCAACCCAGCTCGCCGCCTGCTCCAATCTGAAGGAAAACGTCACCACCGGTTTCGGTCTTTTCGGCGGCAAGGACAACAGCGTCAAGCCCGCGGCCCTGACCGATTTCAAACCGTCCATCACCTTAGCCACGGGATGGCGTGCCTCGGTGGGCGACGCGGGGGATTTTGTCCTGTCGCCGGCACTTTACGGCAACAGCGTTTTTGCCGCCGGGCACGACGGCAAGATAGCCCGCTTCGAAGCCGACAGCGGCCGCACGGTGTGGACGGCGGATGCCGGGAAAAAACTTTCCGGCGGCGTCGGGGCAGGGGAGGGGATCGTGGTGGTCGGCACCCCCGAAGCGCAAGTCCTGGCCTTTGACGAGGAGGACGGGCACCCCTTGTGGCAGTCCCGAGTCAGCGGCGAGGTGCTGAGCGCCCCCGCCATTCTCAACGACATGGTGGTGGTGCGCACCGGCGATGGCCGCCTCTACGGCCTGGATGCACGCGACGGCAAACGTAAATGGACCTATCAGCGTCCCAACCCGGCCCTGACCCTGCGTAGCTATGCGGGCGCCATAGCGGAGCGGGGGGCGGTGTTTTCCGGTTTTGCCGGCGGCAAGCTGTCGGCCCTTGACCTCGGCAGCGGCGCGGTGGGCTGGGAAGCCAACGTGGCGCTTCCCCACGGTGTTACCGAACTGGAGCGTATCGCCGACATCACCAGCACACCGGTGTCGAATAGCGGCCAAATCTACGCCGTGGCCTACCAAGGCCGGGTGGTGTGCATCGACATTCCCAGCGGGAATATTGTTTGGGCCCGGGACATGTCCAGCTTTTCCGGCTTGGCGGTCGATTCCTACAACGTTTACATCAGCGATGCCAAAGGGGCGGTGGTCGCCCTCGATCGGGCCAGCGGCGCCAGCATGTGGAAGCAGGACAAGCTGACGGCTCGCCAACTCTCTGCGCCGGCCGTATTGGGACGCTACGTGGTCATTGGCGATCTGGAAGGCTACGTCCACTTCCTCTCCCGTGACGACGGTTCCTTTGCCGGGCGCATCGCCACCGACGGCAGCCCCATCCGTGCCCGCCCCCTGGATGTCGGCGGCGGGGTACTGGTGCAGACCAGCAAGGGTGGCCTATATGTCATCCGCCCCCAATAACGGAGCACGCCAGCAGTCATGAAACCCACTCTCGCTTTGGTCGGTCGCCCTAATGTCGGCAAATCGACCTTGTTCAACCGCCTCACCAAGAGCCGCGACGCCATCGTGGCGGACATGCCAGGCCTGACCCGGGACCGTCACTACGGCCATGGCGTGGTCGGCGAAAAACCTTTCCTGGTGGTGGACACGGGCGGTTTCGAGCCGGTGGCGAGCGACGGTATTTTTTATGAAATGGCCAAACAGACCCTGTTGGCTGTGGACGAAGCCGACGTGGCGGTGTTCGTGGTGGATGCCCGCCAGGGCATGACGCCTCAAGACAAGATCATTGCCGACCGCCTGCGCAAGTCCAATTGCAAGGTGCTGGTGGCGGTCAACAAGGCGGAAGGCTTGCCTCGCCAGGTGGTGGCGGCGGAGTTCTACGAACTCGGCCTCGGCGAGCCCTATCCCATCTCCGCCACCCACGGGGACAATGTCCACCACTTGGTGGAGCTTGCCCTGGAGGACTTTCCTTATGAAACAGAAGGGGAAGACGAGGACGACCACCCAAAAATCGCCGTGGTCGGCCGCCCCAACGTGGGGAAATCCACCCTGATCAACAGCCTGGTAGGGGAGGAGAGGGTCATCGCTTTCGACCTGCCTGGCACCACGCGAGACAGCATTTATGTGGACTTCGACCGGGATGGCCAGCACTACACCCTGATCGACACCGCCGGCCTCCGGCGGCGGGGAAAGGTATTTGAATCGATAGAAAAATTCTCGGTGGTCAAAACACTCCAGGCCATCGAGGACGCCAACGTGGTAGTGCTGGTCCTCGACGCCCGCCAGGACATTTCCGAACAGGATGCCCATATCGCCGGCTTCATTCTCGAAAGCGGTCGGGCACTGGTGGTGGCACTCAACAAATGGGATGGTTTGGATAGGGAAGAACGGGAGCGCATCAAGGCGGATATGGAGCGTAAGCTGAGCTTTCTCGCTTTTGCCCGCATCCATTACATCTCCGCCCTCAAGGGCAGTGGTCTCGGCAACCTGCTGGCTTCAATAAATGTGGCCTATGCAGCAGCCATGGCGAAGCTGTCTACCCCCAAGCTTACTCGCATTCTCCAAGATGCCGTGGCTAAACATCAACCGCCCATCGTCGGCCTCCACCGCCCCAAACTACGCTATGCCCACCAGGGCGGGAGCAACCCGCCGGTGATCGTCATTCATGGCAACGCCTTGGAAAACGTGCCGGAGCATTACCGCCGCTACCTGGAAAAAACCTTCCGCGAAGCCTTCAAACTCCAGGGGACCCCGTTGCGGGTGCAGTTCAAGCAGGGGCACAACCCCTACGCCGACAAGAAAGCCGCGCCCCTGACCAAGCGCCAGGAAAACAAGGCCCGCCGGGAAAAGCGTTTTCGCAATAAAACGTACGGCTGAAGCCGCCCTGATGCAGCTTGCCGTCACCTTGACGGAAGCACGAAAAATGGGCTGGCAGAATCCGCAAAGTGGGTTAATATAAGTAACCGAGTTCCGAGGTTGCCTATATTCTTCTTTGGCTGCCTTAACTAAATAATCTATTACACTGAACTAAAATAACTTTTGGAGTTGCAAATGAGTGCAAAAGGGCAAATGTTACAAGACCCCTTCCTGAACATCCTGCGCAAGGAACATGTTCCCGTGTCGATCTACCTGGTGAACGGCATCAAACTGCAAGGGCACATTGATTCCTTCGACCAGTATGTGGTGTTGCTGAAGAACTCCGTTACCCAAATGGTTTATAAGCACGCCATTTCTACGGTTGTGCCGGCTCGTCCGGTCAATATTCCCTTCGAGCACGCACCCCAACAAGAATCCTGATGTTTGACCGTCCCGAAGGCGGGGACAAGGCGGTCCTGGTCAGCCTGGACTTCGGCCAGACGGATTACGACGAAGATGTAGAGGAGTTGTGTCGGCTGGTCGAAAGCGCCGGCCTCGAAATCGTCGAAGTGATCAAAGGACGGCGTTCACGGCCTGATGCCGCCTTGTTTGCCGGCAGCGGGAAAGTGGATGAGGTAGCCCTGGCGCTGAAAGAGAGCCGGGCCGCTCTCACGGTCTTCAACCACGAGCTTTCCGCCGCTCAGGAGCGGAACCTGGAAAGGGCTCTCGACTGCCGGGTAATCGATCGAACCACCCTGATTCTGGATATTTTTGCCCAACGCGCCCGCAGCCATGAAGGCAAATTGCAGGTGGAATTGGCGCAACTGGAACACCTTTCTACCCGCCTGGTTCGCGGATGGTCTCACTTGGAACGTCAACGGGGGGGAATCGGCCTGCGCGGGCCAGGTGAAACCCAGTTGGAGACGGACCGCCGCCTGCTGGGTAAGCGTGTAAAACTGCTGAAAGGGAAGCTGGCCACCATCCAGCGCCAGCGCAAGATTCAGCGTCGCGCGCGACAGCGATCCGATACCTTGTCGGTATCCCTGGTCGGCTACACCAATGCCGGCAAATCCACCTTGTTCAACGCCATGACCCATGCCAAGGCCTATGCGGCGGACCAACTCTTCGCTACATTGGACACTACCTCTCGACGCCTTTTCCTGCCGGAAAGCGGCACAGTGGTCCTGTCGGACACGGTGGGCTTCATCAAACATTTGCCCCACAGTTTGGTGGCGGCTTTTCGCGCTACCCTGGAGGAGGCCATCCAGGCCGATTTACTGCTCCACGTGGTGGATGCCAGCAGTAGCAACTACGCGCAACAAATCGAGGAAGTCAATAAAGTCTTGGTGGAAATCGGTGCCGATACCATCCCCCAGGTAAAAGTAATGAACAAAATCGACCTCAAAGGACTCTCATCGGGAGTGGAGCGGGATGAGTATGGTAAAATCGCCGCTGTACGCGTGAGTGCCCGAACCGGCGATGGCCTGGAATATGTACGCCAAGCCCTCGCTGAAACGGTGGAGGCAACCCGTCTTCAAAACCGGCCGGAAGAAAGCGCTACGGTAAGTCACATCCCCGGCCCCCAGTGCTGAACCGAATAAAACTCAGGAATACGTTATGGCATGGAACGACCCGCAATGGGGAGGAAAGAAAAATAACGACGGCCCGCCCGACTTGGACGAGTTGTGGCGCAAGCTCAACCAAAAGCTGAACGAACTGTTCGGTCGTAAAGGTGGCGGAGGCCGTCCTTCTGGCGATAGCGAGGGGCCAAGTGGCGGCCCCATCAAGCTACCCGGTGTTGGCGTGCTCGTTGCCGCCGCCGTTGCCGTGTGGCTGGGTAGTGGCTTCTATATCGTCGATGCCGCCAAGCGGGGGGTAGTGCTGCGTTTCGGCAAATACGCCGAAACGACCCAGCCCGGCCCCCACTGGCACCTTCCCTATCCCGTCGAAAGCGTTGAAATTGTCAATCTCGATCAAGTGCGGACGATAGAGATCGGTTACCGCGACAACGTCAAGAACAAGCAGTTGAAAGAAGCCCTGATGCTCACGGATGACGAGAATATCATCGATATCCAATTCGCCGTGCAATACATCCTGAAAGACCCCAAAGACTATCTGTTCAGCAACCGCAACCCGGATGAGGCCGTGCGGCAAGCCGCCGAAACGGCCATTCGCGAGGTGGTGGGCAAGAGCAAGATGGACTTCGTACTGTACGAAGGGCGAGAAGATGTCGCCTCCAACGCAGCCAAGCTGATGCAGGAAATCCTCGATCGTTACAAAACCGGCATCGCCATCAGCAAGGTGACGATGCAAAATGCGCAGCCTCCGGAACAGGTTCAAGCCGCTTTTGACGATGCGGTGAAAGCCGGCCAAGACAAGGAACGCCAGAAAAACGAAGGCCAAGCCTACGCCAACGACGTTATTCCCAAGGCCCGCGGCACCGCCGCTCGCCTGCTGGAGGAAGCGGAGGGCTACAAGCAACGCGTCATCGCCAACGCAGAGGGTGACGCCAGCCGCTTCAAGCAGGTGGTGGTGGAATACAACAAAGCCCCCGGTGTTACCCGCGACCGTCTCTACCTGGATGCCATGCAGCAAATCTTCACTAGCACCAGTAAGGTACTGGTGGACCAGAAGAACGGTAACAGCCTGCTGTACCTTCCCCTGGACAAGCTGATCCAGCAAAGTGCCGCCGATAGCTCCATGCCGAAGCCGGCCGTTTCAAGCGCGCCATCGACGCAGGATACCCCGCCAGCGTCCAACGACAACACATTCCGCTCCCGCGATGCCTTTCGCAGCCGCGACAGGGAGGTAAGGCCGTGAAACAAAATTTCTCCATCCTCGTTGTAGCCGCTGTTGCCGCTTTTGCCGTGCTGAGTTTTTCCCTCTTTACCGTCGACCAGCGTCAGGCGGCCGTTGTCTTCCAGTTGGGGGAGATTGTCTCGATCAAGACTCAACCCGGCCTGTACTTCAAATTGCCCCTGGTGCAGAACGTGCGTTTCTTCGACAAGCGCATCCTCACCATCGATACCCCGGAGCCCGAACGCTTCATCACCTCCGAGAAAAAGAACGTCCTGGTCGATTACTATGCCAAATGGCGCATCGTTGACGTCAAACAATACTACGTCAGTGTCGGCAATGACGAAGTCCAGGCGGAGAGGCGTCTGATGCAAACCATCAACGACAGCCTGCGTGCCGAGTTCGGCAAGCGGACGGTGCATGACGTGGTCTCCGGCGAACGGGACAAGATCATGGAGATCCTCCGCACCAAGGCCGATCAGGACGCACGGAAAATCGGCGCCCAAGTTCTGGACGTACGACTGAAGCGTGTGGACCTTCCTCAGGAAGTCAGCGAATCGGTATATCGCCGTATGGAGGCCGAGCGAAAACGGGTTGCCAACGAGTTGCGCTCGCAGGGTTCTGCGGAAGCGGAGAAAATCCGCGCCGATGCCGACCGCCAGCGTGAAGTGATACTGGCCGAGGCCTACCGTGACGCCCAACGCACCAAAGGCGAGGGCGACGCCAAATCCTCGGCCACCTATGCGGCAGCTTACAGCCAGAATCCAGAGTTTTACGCTTTCTATCGCAGTCTCCAGGCCTACCGGGAGAGCTTCAAAAACAAGAGCGACGTGCTGGTGCTGGACCCCAGTTCGGATTTCTTCAAATACCTGAAGCACCCTAGGGCCGGCAGTAAATGAGTGGAAATTTGCTGAACGCTCTGGCGCTGATGTTGGTGATAGAAGGCTTGCTGCCCTTCCTTGCCCCAGCCGCGTGGCGCCAGACATTCCGCAAAATGGTTGAATTTTCCGACGGGCAATTGCGTTTCGTCGGCATGACGTCAATGCTAGGGGGCCTGTTGCTGCTGTATCTGGCCAACCCTTCTTGAGCAGAGCTACCTTAACTTTTCCAAAAAATGCACGCTTGGCTTTTACCAGAATACATTGAAGACGTTCTTCCGCCGGAAGCGTGGAAAATAGAGCGGGTGCGCCGCCGTCTGCTGGACTTGTTCCACAGTCACGGTTACGAATTCGTCATCCCGCCGTTGCTGGAATACCTGCCGTCCCTGCTTACCGGCACCGGCAGCGACATGGACCTGAAAACCTTCAAGCTCGTGGACCAGCTCACCGGCCAGCTAATGGGGCTACGTGCCGATATTACGCCGCAAGCGGCGCGTATCGACGCCCACCTGCTCAACAGGCAAGACGTTGTGCGCCTGAGTTATACGGGCAGCGTGGTGCACTCCCTGCCTAATGGCCTGGCCAAAAACCGCGAGCCGCTGCAAATCGGCGCCGAGCTATTTGGCCACAGCGGCATTGAAAGCGATGGGGAGATTCAGCAATTAATGTTGAAATCCCTCCAGTTACTGGGCATCGAGCACATCCATCTTGATCTTGGGCATGTGGGTATATTCCGTAGCCTGATCGCCGCCGCCGGTCTAAACAGCGTGCAGGAAAAGGAACTGTTCGAGGCGCTGCAAAGTAAAGACGCTGCCGCCATTGGCGATTTGACCCGCAACTGCCCGTCGGCAATTTGCACAGCTCTTCGGGCCTTGCCCGAATTGTATGGCGGGGTGGAAGTGCTCGAAGAGGCTCGCAGTGCACTGCCGAATCATGATGAGATAGCTTCCGCCCTCAACCAGTTGGCGACCCTCGGCCAACAGGCTGAAGGAATGGTAGGAGACGTCTGTTTCGACCTCGCCGAGTTGCGCGGTTACCATTACCACAGTGGTGTGGTATTCAGCGCCTATACACGGGAACGCGCTCATGCCGTGGCGCTCGGTGGACGCTACGACGAGGTGGGCAAGGTATTCGGCCGCTCCCGACCGGCCACCGGCTTCAGCATGGATTTGCGCGTACTGGCCGCTCTGGCTAAGCTAGCGGCGGAAAAAGCCGCCATTTTGGCTCCAGCGACTGGCATCAAACTGCAAGAAAAAATAGAGACCTTGAGGGCCGCCGGAGAAGTGGTGGTAATCCAACTTCCCGGTGTCCAGGTGGAAGAAAGGGGCTTTCGCCGCCGCCTCGAACTATGTGACGGCGAATGGCAGGTAATTGATTTGTAATGTGTTTGCATAGGATAGGCACGAAAATGACAAAAAATGTTGTGGTGATCGGCACACAATGGGGAGACGAAGGCAAGGGCAAGATTGTCGATTGGCTGACCGATCACGCCCAGGGGGTGGTGCGCTTTCAAGGCGGGCACAATGCCGGCCATACCTTGGTGATAGGCAGCAAGAAAACCGTGCTGCACCTGATCCCCTCCGGCATTCTGCGGGAGAGGGTGGATTGCTTCATCGGCAACGGCGTGGTGGTTTCCCCTTGGGCCCTGATGGAAGAAGTGGACATGCTGGAAAATTCCGGCGTACCGGTCGAAGCCCGCCTCAAAATCTCCGAAGCCTGCCCGGTGATCATGCCCTACCATGTGGCACTGGACCATGCCCGAGAGGCTGCCAAGGGGGCCGGTAAAATCGGCACCACCGGCCGTGGCATCGGCCCAGCCTATGAAGACAAGGTTTCCCGCCGCGGCGTCCGTATCCAGGACATGTTCCACCGTGAGCGTTTGGCCGCCAAGCTGGGCGAGATTCTCGACTACCACAATTTTGTACTGAAGAATTATTTCAAGGCCGATACCGTCGATTTCCAGAAAACCCTGGACGAGACTCTGCTCATCGCAGAACGCATCAAACCGATGGTAGCCGATGTGCCGCGCCTGTTGTTCGAGGCCAGCAAGGCCGGCAAGCACCTGCTGTTCGAAGGGGCACAGGGCACGCTGCTGGACATCGACCACGGCACTTATCCTTTCGTCACGTCTTCCAACTGCATCGCCTCCAATGCCGCCACCGGCAGCGGGGTAGGGCCGCAGATGTTGAGCTACGTGCTGGGCATTACCAAGGCCTACACCACCCGCGTGGGTGGCGGCCCTTTTCCCACCGAGCTTTACGATGCTGTGGACAAGCTGGACCCCGTCGGCAAACGCCTGGCGGAAAGGGGACATGAATTCGGCGCCACCACCGGGCGTGCCCGCCGCTGCGGCTGGTTCGACGCCGCAGCCCTGAAGCGCTCGATTCAGATCAACGGCGTCACCGGCCTGTGCGTAACCAAACTGGATGTGATGGACGGCATGGATACGGTGCGCATCGCCGTGGGTTACAAGGTGGACGGCGAAATCCTGGATATTCTCCCGGCAGGAGCGGAAACCCTGGCCAAGTGCGAGCCGATTTACGAGGACCTTCCCGGCTGGCAAGAAAGCACTGTCGGCGTGAAATCCTACGAAGCGCTGCCGGAAAATGCGCGCAAGTATCTCAAGCGCATGGAAGAAGTATGCGAGGTGCCGATCGACTTGATTTCCACCGGTCCAGACCGGGAAGAGACCATCGTCCTTCGCCACCCCTTTGAATGAACCTAGAAAAGACAAAAGGCGATGCAAGCGCATCGCCTTTTTAACTTTGGTGCCCAGAAGAGGACTCGAACCTCCACAGTGTTGCCACCACTAGGACCTGAACCTAGCGCGTCTACCAATTCCGCCATCTGGGCAACGGAAGCCGCGTATTTTACGGAAATTAAGACGGTTGTCAAATGACTAAAAGCATAAGATTGCAAGACCCCTTCTTGGAGAGGGAAAAAAACAAATACGATCATCCGCTTCCGAGCCGGGAGTTCGTTCTGCAAATTCTCGCCGATCAAGGCGTGCCGGTGGCCGAAGAGAAGTTAGCCAAGCTGCTGGATATCCAGAACGACGAGCTCGACCTATTCGCCCGCCGGCTGCGCGCCATGGAGCGCGATGGCCAGGTCATGCGCAATCGCAAGAACGCCATCTGTATCGCCTCCAAGCTGGACCTAATCAAGGGCCGGATTGAAGGCCATGCCGACGGCTTCGGCTTCCTGGTGCCAGACGACGGCAGCCCGGATATTTTTTTGAGTCCCAAGGAAATGCACAAGGTGCTGCACCGGGACATCGTGATGGGCCGGGTGATCGGCACAGACCGGCGCGGTCGCCCCGAAGGCGCCATTGTCGAGGTGCTGGAACACGTCAACCACCGCATGGTGGGGCGCCTTTTTTCCGACCACGGCATTTTGTTCGTGGTGGCGGAAAACAAGCGCATCAACCAGGACATCCTGATCCCCGGCGGCGCAGACAACGGGGCGCAGCCCGGTCAGGTGGTGACGGTAGAATTGATGCAACAGCCCAACAAGTACGCCCAGCCCATCGGCCGGGTTGTGGAGGTGCTGGGCAACTACGCCGATCCCGGCATGGAAATCGAGATTGCCCTGCGCAAGCACGATTTGCCCTACGAATTCCCGCCGGAGGTGGAAAAACTGTGCGCCAAGTTCACCCCCACGGTACAAAACAAGGACATGAAGGGAAGGGAGGACATTCGTCACCTGCCCCTGGTAACCATCGACGGCGAAACCGCCCGCGACTTTGACGATGCTGTGTACTGCGAGAAGCAGGGCAAAGGCTACCGCCTGGTTGTAGCCATCGCCGACGTCAGCCACTACGTCCAACCGGGCGACGCGCTGGATAAGGAGGGCCTGAATCGGGGCAACTCGGTGTACTTCCCGCGGCGAGTAATTCCCATGCTGCCGGAGGTGCTGTCCAACGGCCTGTGTTCCCTCAATCCCGAAGTGGACCGGCTGTGCATGGTGTGCGACATGAGCGTGGATGCCAAGGGCGACATTAAGCAATACCGTTTCTACCCGGCGGTAATGTTCTCCCATGCACGCCTCACCTATACAAAGGTGGCCGATATCCTGGAACAGCCGGACGGGGAAAATGCAAAACAATACAAAGTATTGCTGCCCCACATTCAGAACCTGTACGAACTTTTCGGCGTACTCCTCAAAGCCCGTGAAAAGCGGGGGGCGATTGACTTCGAAACCATCGAAACCCAAATGATCTTCAACGATCAGGGCAAGATCGAGCGCATCGTGCCGGTAAAACGCAACGATGCCCACCGCCTGATCGAGGAATGTATGCTGGCCGCCAACGTGTGCGCCTCAGACTTCCTGCACGAACACGAGCACGCGACCCTGTACCGCATCCACGAAGGTCCGACGCCTGAAAAATTGGAGAACCTGCATGAATTCCTGCGGGAATTCGGCTTGTCCCTCGGCGGTGACGACGATCCGCACGCCAAGGATTACGCCAAGTTGCTGGCCAAGGTCAAAGACCGGCCCGATGCGCAGTTGCTGCAAACGGTAATGCTGAGATCCCTTCAACAGGCGGTTTATAGTCCGGACAATGTGGGCCACTTTGGTCTGGCCTACGAGTCCTACACCCACTTTACCTCCCCCATCCGGCGCTACCCCGACTTGCTGGTGCACCGCGCCATCAAGGCAGTGCTGAACGGCGAGCATTATCGCCCAGGCAGTTGGTCCGAACTGGGCCTGCACTGCTCCATGACCGAGCGCCGCGCCGACGACGCCACCCGGGATGTGGAAGCCTGGCTCAAGTGCTATTACATGCAGGACAGGGTAGGGGAAAGTTTCGTCGGCACCATCAGCGGCGTCACCGGTTTCGGCATATTCGTCGCCCTGGATGAAGTATATGTGGAAGGTTTGGTCCATATCACCGATCTTGGCAACGACTACTATCACTTTGACCCGGCCAAGCACCAATTGGTGGGCGAGCGTAGCGGCAAGCGTTTCCGTCTCGGCGACCGGGTACAGGTGAAGCTGGTGCGTGTTGACCTGGAAACCAGCAAAATCGATTTTTCCCTTGATCTTCCCGAGGGCGAACAGGCCCTTCGGGAAGAGGGCGGCGCCCAACGCAAGGCTTCGGCAAAGAAACCCGCCCAGCCACAAAAACAGGCGGCTAAGGGCCACGCCAAGCACAAGAAGAAGTCCTGATGAGCGCCAAGAAACTGATCTTCGGCTTCCATGCCGTGGCAAGCCGCATCCGTCAATCTCCCCAGGGTATCGCCAGCATTTATTTTGACCAGGACCGGCGCGACCAGCGTGCGCGGGATCTGCTGCACTTGGCCGAGGGCGTTGGCCTGCGCGTTATCCCGGTGGACCGCAAGCGTCTCGATGGCATGGTTGGCAACAACCGCCACCAGGGTGTCATCGCCGAAGTGACGTCTGAAGTAAAAGCATCGATTCAGGACCTGGGCGAACTATTGGACAATCTGGCCGAGCCCGCGCTACTGCTGGTTCTCGATGGCGTGCAGGACCCCCACAACCTGGGGGCATGCCTACGGGTGGCGGATGCCATGGGTGCCCATGCCGTCATTGCGCCCAAGGACCGTGCCGTCGGCTTAACTCCCACCGTGCGCAAAGTGGCCAGTGGCGCGGCGGAAGCCATACCCTTCATTACCGTCACCAACCTTGCCCGAACCCTGCGGGAATTGAAGGACGATTGGGGCATCTGGGTGGTCGGCACCGCTGACGAAGCCGAAACGGACATTACCACCGCCCGTCTTGACGGCCCCGTCGCCCTGGTGATGGGAGCGGAGGGGGAGGGGATGCGCCGCCTGACACGGGAAAATTGCGACCTGTTGGCGCGCATCCCCATGTTCGGTACCGTGGAAAGCCTGAATGTCTCCGTAGCCAGCGGCATTTGTCTCTACGAAGCTCGCCGCCGCCGCATGGCCGGCGGTTAAATTTGCATCCCGCCTGAAAACCGAGTAAAATCCGTCGCTTTCGTTTTTCGCCCCCAGAACATGGATGCGGCAGCGAGGAACGCCGAGTTTATCACCTTGCCTCACCGTGAGCATGACGGGAGGTTTTATCCATAAGGAGTTTTCATGCGCCATTACGAAGTCATTTTCATTGTTCACCCCGACCAGAGCGAACAAGTGCCCGGTATGATCGAGCGCTATCGCGGCATGGTTACCGGTCGTAGCGGCCAGATTCACCGCCTGGAAGATTGGGGCCGCCGCCAACTGGCCTATCCGATCCAGAAAATTCACAAGGCGCACTATGTTCTGATGAACATCGAGTGCGACCAGGAAACCCTGGAAGAACTCGAACATGCTTTCCGCTTCAACGACGCCGTCCTGCGCCACCTGACGGTGAGCAAGAAGGAAGCCGCGACTCAGCCGTCCCCCATGATGCGGGAAGAAAAGGCCAAGTCAGTGCTCCAGCCTTCCGAGAGTGGCTCCGAAGCCAAGGCGGAAGAAGCAGCCGCCTAAACGGTGGAGTGCAACCACGTCGCCCTGTGCGGCAGGATCAGCGAAATCGCTCCCCTGCGCTATACACCGGGCGGATTGCCGATACTCACCTTTACCCTCAGCCACGATTCGGAACAAGCCGAAGCGGGACAGCGACGCAAAGTCCAGTGCGAAGTCCCCGTGATGGCGGTGGCGGATGCAGCGGAAGCCGCAGGGAAAAATAGGATCGGCGACTTAGTGGAAATCACCGGCTTCATGGCCCAGAAAAGTCGCACCAGCTACAGACTGGTGCTCCATGTGAAAAGTATTAGATTGATCGAAAGAGGTTAATTATGGCTCGCAAAGATACCAAAAAGCCCAATCGCCCCAAGCGCGGCGGTTCCGGCTTCAACAAGCGTCGTAAATACTGCCGCTTCACCGCAGAAGGCATTAAAGAAATCGACTTCAAAGACCTGGACCTGCTGAAGGATTTCATCGCCGAGAACGGCAAAATCATCCCGTCCCGGATTACCGGAACCAAGGCTAAATACCAGCGTCAGTTGGGTGTCGCGATTAAGCGTGCCCGTTTCCTGGCTCTGCTGCCTTACACCGACCTGCACTAAGGAGGCACACTCATGGAAATCATTCTGATCGAAAAAGTGGCCAACCTGGGGCAACTGGGCGATGTAGTTCGCGTCAAGGATGGCTATGCACGCAATTTCCTAATCCCTCAGGGAAAAGCCAAGCGCGCCACGTCCTCCAACATGGCTGAGTTTGAAGCCCGCCGCGCTGAGTTGGAAAAAATCCAGGCCGAGAAGCTGGCCGACGCTCAAGGCCGTGCCGAGAAGCTAGAAGGTTACACGCTTCAAATCACCCGCAAGGCCGGTGTTGACGGCAAACTGTTCGGCTCCGTCACCAACGCCGACATCGCCGAAGCGCTGACCGAGCAGGGCTCCGTAGTGAGCAAAGCCGAGATTCGTCTGCCCAACGGCCCCCTGAAGGCCATCGGCGACTACCCGGTCACCCTGGCTTTGCACACCGACGTTACCGCCGACATTACGGTCTCCGTGCTCGGTGCCAGCTAATCGTTAAAACTCAACGATGCCCAAGCCCCGTAACCGGAAGGTGCGGGGCTTTTTGTTTTAGTTTTACCGTGTCAAACGATGGAGAAAACCCAAAACCATTCCGCGGCTTAAGTTAGTATTTCGCATAATGTATATTATGTAAAATAATGGGCATAATGACAACGGCCCTGAGCGATGAATCTACCAGGGCCGTTGTGAAAAATTCTGCTTGGCGGAGAGGGAGGGATTCGAACCCTCGGAACACCGCGAGGTGTTCAACAGATTTCGAGTCTGCCCCGTTCGACCACTCCGGCACCTCTCCTCGAAAGACGCGCATTTTACCAGCATAAGCATGGGTCGTGCGACCAAAATGGACAAACGGGGGAAACTTGTCCACACTTCCGTCATGCGTTATTTCTTCGCCGCAATAATCCTTCTTAATCTTTTGGCCTGCGGGCAATCCGCCAAGCCCATTCCACCTTATTCTCAAAGTGGAGAGCTGGTGGTTATAACCCGCAACAGCCCGACCACGTATTATGAGGATGCTTCCGGGGAAGTGGCAGGAATCGAACACGACTTGGTAGAGTTGTTTGCCCAGGAACTGGGGGTTCAAGCCCGTTTCATCGTTACGCCCCAGTTCAACGAAATTATCCCTACCCTACTTCAGCAACAAGCCCATCTGGCAGCGGCAGGATTAACTATCACCCCGGAGAGGCAAAAACTTATCCAATTTGTGACGCCCTACCAGACTATTCAGCAACAGGTTGTCTACAATACCAACGCGCTAAAGCCAAGAAGTGCTCGGGATCTTGTTGGAAAACGTATTGAAGTCGTGGCGGGCAGTAGTTATGTCGAGCGCCTTGAAGAACTGAAGGGAAAATACCCCAAGCTGAAGTGGCGTGAAGTAGAAGTCCTGGAAAGCGAGGAACTGCTGGAAAGGGTAGCGCAAGGAAAAACTGATTATGCTGTCGCCGACTCTAATATTGTTGATATCTCAAAAACGTACATTCCAAACATCGACAGCGCCTTTAACCTTAGCAGTTCTCAGTCTCTCGCCTGGGCTTTTCCCAAGGGAGCCGATCCGCAACTGATCGCGAAAGCCCAAGCATTTTTCGGAAAAATCAAGCAGGACGGCACTTTGAAAGTGCTGATCGATCGCTATTATGGCCATACTCAGCGGCTCGAGTCCGCCGATGTGGCTGGCATCTTGGATAAGCGGGATGTTCTTTTAGCACCTCTGCGCAAATTGTTCTACCAGGCGCAGGAAATAAGCGATATCGACTGGCGCCTGCTAGCCGCGCTGGCATATCAGGAATCCCATTGGGACCCCCTTGCCACGTCTCCGACAGGTGTGCGGGGAATCATGATGTTGACAGAGGACACCGCCGACCACCTTGGTGTTTCAAACCGGCTGGACCCCCGCCAAAGTATTCGTGCCGGGGCAAAATACCTTGCCAGCCTCAAGGACATGCTCCCCACGCGTATCGCCGAACCCGACCGCACATGGCTCGCCTTGGCGGCCTATAACATGGGTTACGGGCACCTGGAAGATGGGCGGATTCTTGCCCAGCGCATGAAACTGGACCCAGACTCGTGGGCGGACCTGAAAAAGATACTCCCCCTGCTTACCCAGTCGTCCTATTACACCAAGCTCAAGCATGGCTATGGCCGTGGCGGCCAGGCGGTGATTTTCGTGGAAAGCGTGCGGACCTACTACACTATTCTGGCGCGTTTCGAGAAACCCCACGAACTCCGGTTCAGATTGACGGGCGACACCACAAAAGCCGACCACCGTCCCAGATTGAAAACTCCCCAAAGCTGACGAAACTATCAGCGTACCAGATC
>JAGUYQ010000264.1 GCA_020061285.1 Betaproteobacteria bacterium | reverse complement strand
TCCTCGGCCCCAACGGGGCGGGAAAATCCACCACCATGCAGATGCTCACCGGCAACCTGGCGCCCACCGCGGGCAGCATCCGCATCTGCGGCGCGGACCTGCTGGAGCACCCCACCGCCGCCAAGGCCCATCTCGGTTACCTGCCCGAAACACCGCCCCTGTACCGGGACCTGACGGTGGATCAATTCCTCGTCCTGGCCGCCCGCCTGCACCGGGTGCCGAAGGGGGATATCTCCGCCGCCGTGGGCCGGGTCAAGGAACGCTGCGGCCTGAAGAAAGTCGGCAAGAAGCTGATCGCCTCCCTGTCCAAGGGTTACCGCCAGCGGGTGGGCATCGCCCAGGCCATCGTCCACAACCCCCAGGTGGTGATCCTGGACGAACCAACGGTGGGCCTCGACCCCCTCCAGATTCGCGAAATCCGCTCCCTGATCCGGGAACTGGGGGGCGAGCACAGCGTGATTCTTTCCACCCATATCCTGCCGGAAGTGGAAAGCACTTGCGACCGGGTACAGATCATCCACGGCGGCAAGCTGGTGTACCAGGACACCCTCTCCAACCTTCAGCAGCGGGCGGGCAGCGGCGGCTTGGAGGAGGTGTTCGTGCAACTGATCGTCAACGAGGAGGAAGCGCCGTGATCTTCGTCGTCGCCCGCAAGGAACTGCGCTCCCTCTTCGGCTCCCCCCTGGCGTGGAGCGTGCTGGCGGTGTTGCAAGCGCTGCTGGCCTACATCTTTCTCGGTCAGTTGGACGCCTACTTGGCCCTCCAGCCCCGCTTCACCCAGATCGCCAACCCACCGGGCATGACGGAAATGGTGGTCGCCCCCCTCTTCTCCGCCGCCGCCCTGGTGCTGCTGATGGCCGTTCCGCTGCTGAGCATGCGCCTCGTCGCCGGGGAGCGGCGGGACCGCACCCTGGTGTTCCTGCTGTCGGCGCCCCTAACCTTGACGGAAATCGTCCTCGGCAAATTCCTCGGCCTGCTGCTGTTCCTCGCCGCCGTCGCCGCCCTGCCCCTGCTGATGGCGCTCTCCCTCTACGCCGGCGGCCCCCTGGATTTGGGCCTGGTGCTCGCCAACCTCCTGGGCCTGCTGCTCCTGGCCGCCGCCTTCGCCGCCCTGGGGCTGTTCCTCTCCAGCCTCACCACCTCCCCCACCGTGGCGGGCATCGCCAGCCTGGGCGCCTTTCTCGGCCTGTGGATAGTCAACATGGCGGTCACCGACCCGGACAGCGCCCTCAACACCCTGTCCCTGCTCAAGCATTTCGAGGGCTTCAACCGGGGCCTGATCGACACCGCCGACATCGCCTACTTCCTGCTGTTCACGGCCCTGTTCCTGGCCTTCACCGTGCGCCGCCTGGACAACGAGCGGCTGGGGGGCTGAGCCATGAAAATGAACCGCAAGACCCGCCTCAAGCTCAAGCTGCACAACCTGCTGTTCACCATTCTGCTGCTGGCCCTGGCCGGGCTGCTGACCGCCCTCGCCCAGCGCTACCACGTCCAGTGGGACGCCACCCTCAACGCCCGCAACTCCCTCAGCCAGGCCAGCCTGCGCGTGTTGCAGGCGGTCAAGGGGCCGGTCACCGTCACCGCCTACGCCACCCGCCAGGACGCCCGCCTGGGCGACATCCGCAAGCTGATCCGGGACAGCCTGGCTCCCTACCTGCGGGCCAAGTCCGACATGAGCCTGCGCTTCGTCGATCCCTCGGAGCAGCCCAAGCTGGCCAAGGAGGCGGGCGTCAAGCTGAACGGCGAGATGGTGGTGGAATACGGCAAGCGCAGCGAGCACCTGACGGTGCTCGACGAGGAATCCCTGACCAACCTGCTGATGCGCCTGGCCCGCTCCGGCGAACGCCAGGTGCTGTACCTGGACGGCCACGGCGAACGCAAGCTGGACGGCGTCGCCAACTACGACCTGGGGGATTTCGGCCGCCAGTTGCGGGACAAGGGCTTCCAGACCGGCGCCCTCAACCTCGCCCTGGCCCAGGAGGTGCCGGCCAACGCCGCCCTGCTGGTGGTCGCCAGTCCCCAGGTGGACCTGCTTCCCGGCGAGGAAGCCAAGATCGAACGCTACCTGGACAAGGGCGGCAACCTGCTGTGGCTGATCGACCCGGAACCCCTCCACGGCCTCCAACCCCTGGCCGACAAGCTGGGCCTGGTGCTCAACGGCGGCACGGTGGCGGACCCCGCCGCCCAGGACTTGAGCCTACCCCCCACCGTGGCCCTGGCCACCGCCTACGGTTATCACCCCGTCACCCAATACTTCAACCTGGTAACGGTGTTCCCCCTCGCCCGCCAGATCGGCACCGAGGAACGCCGGGGCTGGCACTCCACCGCCCTGGTGGAAGCCGCCCCCCGTGGCTGGGTGGAAACCGGCAAACTGGAGGGCGACCCGCGCTTCGACGCCAAGCGCGACATCCCCGGCCCCGTCACCCTCGGCGTCACCCTGGAGCGGCAGGTGGAGGACAAATCCCAGCGGGTGGCGGTGATCGGCAACGGCGCCTTTCTCTCCAACACCTACCTGGGCAACGGCGGCAACCTGGACCTGGGGGTGAACCTGGTCAACTGGCTCGCCGGCGACGACCGCCTGATCACCATCCAGCCCCATGCCAAGGTGGACAGTTCCCTGGTTTTGCATAAAACCGCCGCCGCCGTGATCGGCCTCGGCTTCCTCCTCGGCCTGCCCCTGGCCTTC
>JAGUYQ010000125.1 GCA_020061285.1 Betaproteobacteria bacterium | reverse complement strand
GGGGTGGCGGGCGGGCAGGGCATCGACGAAGGGCTTGGCCTCCAGGCAATGGGGGCAGGCGGCGGACCAGAAGAAGTAGAGATGGACCCGGGTTGTCCCCGTGGCATCCCGGTCGGTCCAGGTGGCGGCAGTGGCGGCGAGAGCGGTCAGGCCCAGCAGCAGGCCGAGGAAAAACTGTTTCATGAAGAATCGACGGTGAGGGTTTAGCCCTCACTATAGAGGAAACTTCAGGCGACGGCGCGCCAGACCAGGGAGGTGCCGGAGAGCAGCAGAAGCACGCCGATCAGGCGCAGCATCTGGGGGTTGGAGATGCCCAGGTGGGCCTTGTGGCCCAGGTAGAGCCCCACCGCCATCAGGGGCCAACCCAGCAGCAGGGCGGTGAACATGTTCTGCTGGAGCAGCAGCCCGGTGACGAGGAAGGCCACGATGCGGAAGCCGCCGTCGAGGATGAACAGGCCGGAGAAGGTCCCCCTCAGCAGGCCCTTGTCCTTGAGGCGGTGGGTCAGGTAGATGATGTAGGGAGGGCCGCCGGTGCCGAAGAGGGCGCCCACCGTGCCGCCGGTGAGGCCGGCGGGGAGCGCCCACCAGCGGGAGACGGGCTTGTCGCCGTGGAGGTTGAGGAGGTTGCGCAGGCCGAAGATCATTACGAATATTCCCAGTCCCAGGAGCAGGGATTCCCGCGGCAGCTTGATGAGCAGCAGCACGCCGAGGACGACGCCGATGGCGCTGGCGGGGAGCAGGGGTTTCAGTTCGCCCCAGGCGATGTGGCGCCGGTTGGCGCCGCCCAGGGCGACCGAGGCGGTGAAGTCCGTCACCAGGATGAAGGGCACCACGAAGGGAAGGGGCAGGAAGTGGGCCAGCAGGGGCACGGCGATGAGGCCCGAGCCGAAGCCGGTGATGCCGCGCACGAAGTAGGCGAACAGCAGGATGGCGGCGACCCACCCCCAGGTTTCGGGGGTCATGGCCGGGTGCCGCGCTCGATGGTGACGCCCAGGTGTTTCACGCCGCGAATCAGGCCCAGCTTGGTGACGCTGACCCGGACCCAGGGGGAGCCGAATTCGTTCATCAGCAGGCGGGCGATGTGTTCGGCCGCCGCTTCCACCAGGGCGTAGCGTTTTTCGGCGAGGTCGGCGCGGATGCGTTCCACCACCAAGCCGTAGTCGATGGTATCCTCCACCCGGTCGGTTTCGCCGGCGCGGCTGTGGGGCAGGGCGATTTCAAGGTCCAGTTGGATGGTCTGGGGAATTTGCCGTTCCCATTCGTAAACGCCGATGACCAGGTCGAGCTTGAATTCGCGTAGAAATATAGAGTCCATGATGCGCGGCTTCGCCAAAGGCCGCCGATGCCGTAAAATCGAAAGGCGCAAATTGTAGAATATTTTCCCATGGCGACCCTAATTTTTATCCTTTTGGCGTACCTGATCGGCTCCCTGTCCTTCGCGGTGATCGTCAGCAAACTGTTCGGCCTGCCCGATCCTCGTTCCTTCGGCTCCAAGAACCCCGGCGCCACCAACGTCCTGCGCACCGGCAAGAAGCTCGCCGCCGTGCTGACCCTGCTGGGGGACGCGGCGAAGGGCTTCCTCGCCGTGTTCCTGGCCAAGGTTTTCGCCGCCGCTTACGGCGTGGACCAGGCGGGCGTCGCCCTGGCGGCGGTGGCGGTGTTCGTCGGCCACATCTACCCGGTATTTTTCCGCTTCCAGGGCGGCAAGGGCGTGGCCACCGCCCTCGGCGTGCTGTTGGCGATCCACCCCTGGCTCGGCGCGATCACCCTGGCCACTTGGCTGCTGGCGGCCTACATGTGGCGCACCTCTTCCCTGTCGGCCCTGATCGCCGCCGCCTTCGCCCCTCTTTACGCCGGAATGATGTTCGACCGGGACGTGATCGGCGGCTATTTCTTCGCCGCCACGGTGCTGTTGTCGGCCCTGCTGATCTATCGCCACAAGACCAACATCCGCAACCTGCTCGCCGGCAAGGAGGGCCGTCTCGGCCAGCCCCCCGGCGGCCCCGGCGACATGCCCCCCGAGTAGTCCTGTACGAGGAGTCCGTCCATGACCTGGTTCAAAAGCGAGATGAACTACGCGGGAGATCGGCTGGAAAAGGCGGTGGGCGTCGCCGCCGAGCAGCTCAACGGGGTGGTCAAGGAGGGCATCGCCCAGGCCGGCTCCGAGCTGCGGGAGGTGGTCACCGGCGCCAGCCGCGAGGTGGACGCCAAGTTGGACAAGATTTCCCTTGAGCTCCACAACCAGCGCCAGTTCACCAAGGACGACGTGCGGGAATTGGTGGACTACGCGGCGGATCGGTTGGGCGCCACCATCGACGACCGGGTGAGGGTGATGAAGGAGGAAATCACCGACCTGGTGCAGCAGAAGGTGGAGTACCTCAAGGGCGAGGTGGACGATTTCTTCGTCCAGCGCCAGCAGGACTTGGCCCGGGAGCGGCGGCGGCTGGTGATCAATATCCTCATCGCCGTCGCCGCCTCGGTGGGGGTGGCGGTCCTATCCCTCATGTACCACCGGGTGGTGGCGGGAAGCCTCGATCTCTACGGTATGTTCCGTATCGTTTTCCTCTCCCTGACCGGCGGCTACGGCGCCTGGCTGCTGGTGAACCTGGCGCGGCGCTACCTGCGCATGTCCGAGCACCAGAAGGACGCGGTGTTCCTCGCCATGCGCTACTGGGGCGTGCTGCGGCCGGAAAGCATTTTCGGCCACGTGCTGGTGCTGGCATTCTTGCTCGGGGTGTTTGTCCTGCTGATGTTCCCCGAGACCCTTGTCCACTGGACCGGCAGCCCATGGCTGGCGGAGTGGGCGGTGCGGCTCCACGGCGGGGCGCGTTAGGGCCTGGCGGGTTCCAGTTCGTCCAGGTCCCAGCGGGGGCGGACAGTGAAACCGTCCACCGCCGGGGCGCCGTGCTTGAGTCTCTGTGCGGCGGCGAAGGCGATCATGGCGCCGTTGTCGGTGCAGAATTCCAGTTTCGGGTAGAACACTTCCACTCCCCGCTTCACCGCCTTGGCGGTAAGTCTTTCCCGCAGCAGGCGGTTGGCGCCCACTCCCCCCGCCACTACCAGACGCTCGAAGCCGGACTGCCTGATGGCGTCGATGGCCTTG
>JAGUYQ010000187.1 GCA_020061285.1 Betaproteobacteria bacterium | reverse complement strand
GTGGACCTCTCCCCCGCCCCCCTGGCCCGTGCCACCCAGACCCGTACCGTGGCCCCGGACGAGGCCAAGTTCTCCGGCTTCGTGTTCAAGATCCAGGCCAACATGGACCCCAAGCACCGGGACCGTATCGCCTTCCTGCGTGTGTGCTCGGGCCGCTTCGACCGGGGAATGAAGCTGAAGCAGGTATCCCTGGGCAAGACCGTGGCGGTGAACAACGCCATCACCTTCATGGCCCAGGACCGCAACACCGCCGACGAGGCCTACGCCGGCGACATCATCGGCATCCCCAACCACGGCACGGTGCACCTGGGGGATACCTTCACCGAGGGGGAGGACCTGATGTTCACCGGCATTCCCTCCTTCGCCCCGGAACACTTCCGCCGCGCCCGCCTGAAGAACCCCCTGAAGATGAAGCAGTTGCAGAAGGGCCTGCAACAACTGGCGGAGGAAGGGGCCACCCAGTTCTTCCGCCCCATCGCCTCCAACGACCTGATCCTGGGTGCCGTGGGCATTCTCCAGTTCGACGTGGTGGCCCACCGCCTGGAGCACGAATACGGCGTGGACGTGCAGTTCGAATCCTTCCCCTGCGCCACGGCGCGCTGGTTGCGGGGCAGCGAACAACAGCTCAAGCAGTTGATCGACCAGCACGGCCACAACGTGGCCTTGGACGGTGCCGACCAATACGTCTACCTGGCTCCCAACAAGGTCAACCTGAACCTGACCCAGGAACGCTTCCCCGATATCCGCTTCCTCGAAACGCGGGAAATCCAATAGAAAAGGCGGCCTCGAAGGCCGCCTTTTTCATGGCGCGAAAACGCTCAGATGGCCGCGTCGTCGGTATCGCCGGTACGGATGCGGACCACCTTCTCCACGTCGGTGACGAAAATCTTGCCGTCGCCGATCTTGCCGGTGCGGGAAGCCTTGATGACGGCGTCCAGGACGGCGTCCACCGTGCCGTCGCTCACCACCAGTTCCAGCTTCACCTTGGGCAGGAAGTCCACCACGTACTCGGCGCCGCGATACAGCTCGGTGTGGCCCTTCTGGCGGCCGAAACCCTTCACCTCGGTGACGGTCATGCCGGTAATGCCGATTTCCGACAGGGCTTCGCGCACCTCGTCCAGCTTGAACGGCTTGATGATGGCTTCGATTTTTTTCATCTTCTCTCCTCAGGGCAAATTTTCCGCCATTATTCCAGCCACGGGCGATATTTGGAAGTGATGGGGTAACGGCGGTCCTTGCCGAAGCCCCGGTGGGTCACCCGCACGCCCACGGGGGACTGGCGGCGTTTGTACTCGTTGATGTCGATCAGGCGCACCACCCGGCGCACGTCCTCCTCGGCGAAGCCCAGGGCGACCACCTCCTCCGGGCACAGGTCGTATTCGACGTAGGCCTCCATGATGGCGTCGAGGATTTCGTAGGGGGGCAGGGAATCCTGGTCGGTCTGGTCGGCCCGCAATTCGGCGGAGGGGGCGCGGGTAATGATGCGCTCGGGAATCACCCGGCCGAGGCCGTTGCGGTAATGGGACAGGCGGTACACCAGGGTCTTCGGCACGTCCTTGAGCACCGCGAAGCCCCCCGCCATGTCGCCGTAGAGGGTGGAGTAACCCACCGCCATCTCGCTCTTGTTGCCGGTGGTCAGGACGATGGAACCGTACTTGTTGGAGAGGGCCATCAGCAGGGTGCCGCGGATGCGGGCCTGGAGGTTCTCCTCCGTGGTGTCGAAGGGCAAGTCCTTGAATTCGTCCGCCAGGGTGTTGAGAAAAGTGTCGAATACCGCCTTGATGGGCATCTCGCTGTAGCGCACGCCCACGTTCCGGGCCATTTCCTCCGCGTCCTGGAGGCTCATGTGGGCGGTGAACTGGGACGGCATCATCACCGCCTGCACCCGGTCCGCGCCGAGGGCGTCCACCGCCACCGCCAGGGTGAGGGCCGAGTCGATGCCGCCGGAAAGCCCCAGTACCACGCCGGGAAAACCGTTCTTGTCGATATAGTCCTTCACCCCCAGTCGCAGGGCGCTGTACACCGCCGCCTCGATGGACGGCTCGGGGACGATATCCCCTGCCTGTGGCGTTCCCGCCCCATCCACCTCGACGATGCGCAAGGCCTCCTCGAAGGCGGGCAACTGGTGCATCAGCTTCCCCTCGCCGTCCATGACGAAGGAAGCGCCGTCGAACACCAACTCGTCCTGCCCCCCCACCAGGTTGACGTAGAACACCGGCATGCCGGCGCACTCGCTGACCCGGTCGCGGATCACCTCGTAGCGGGAGTGCTGCTTCAGCATGTGGTAGGGAGAGGCGTTGAGCACCAGCAGCGCCTCGGCGCCGGCCTTGCGGGCGAGGGCTGCCGCCCCCTCCTCCCAGATGTCGGCACAGATGTTGATGCCGAACTTGAGGCCGTCCACTTCGAAGACGCAGGCCTTGCTGCCGGGAACGAAATAGCGCACCTCGTCGAACACCGAGTGGTTGGGCAGCCGCTGCTTGTGGTAGGTGGCAACAATCTTGCCCTCGTGCAGCACCGATGCGGCGTTGAAACGTTCCTCGCCCACCTGGTGGGGATGGCCCACCACCAGGTAAACGCCCTGCACGTCCCGGGCCATTTCCCGCAGGGTGGCGTCGCAGGCATGGAAGAACCCGCCCCGCAGCAGCAGGTCTTCCGGCGGGTAGCCGGTGAGGGACAGCTCCGGCGTCACCACGATGCGCGCCCCCTCGCTCCGGGCACGGCGGGCGGCTTCCAGCAGCTTGGCGGCGTTGCCTTCCAGGTCGCCGACGGTGCAGTTGATCTGAGCAAGAGCGATTTTCATAGGATCCCTTCAG
>JAGUYQ010000323.1 GCA_020061285.1 Betaproteobacteria bacterium | reverse complement strand
GCTTCTTCTTGCTCGGCGGCCCCGGCGGGCCCGAGGGCCGCCACCACCACGAGCAAGAAGAAGCGGGACAGGGCTGTCATTGCCCGGCGAGGGTTGGGAAGGAATAGGGTCCGAATAGGCACTATGGCCGGGGCCCCCCGTCGCTCACGCCGGGAACACCCCGGTGGAAAGGTAGCGGTCGCCCCGGTCGCAGACGATGGAGACGATCACCGCGTTCTCCACCTGGGCGGAAATCTTCAGCGCCGCCGCCAGGGCGCCGCCGGAGGAAATCCCGGCGAAAATGCCCTCTTCCCGCGCCAAGCGGCGGGTGGTGTCCTCGGCCTCGGCCTGGGTCACTTCCATCACTTGGTCAACACGGGAAAAGTCGCAGATTTTCGGCAGGTAGGCCGCCGGCCACTTGCGGATGCCGGGAATCTGGGCGCCGTCGCAAGGCTGGACGCCGACGATCCGCACCGCCGCGCTCTGCTCCTTGAGATAGCGGGAGCAGCCCATGATGGTGCCGGTGGTGCCCATGCTGGAGACGAAGTGGGTGATCTTGCCGCCGGTATCGCGCCAGATTTCCGGCCCCGTGCCCTCGTAATGGGCGAGGGGGTTGTCCGGGTTGGAGAACTGGTCGAGGACGATGCCGCCCCGCTCCTTGGCCAGCCGGTTGGCGGTGTCGATGGCCTCCTCCATGCTGCCGGCCTGGGAAGTGAGGACGATCTCGGCGCCGAAGGCGCCCATGATCTGGCGCCGCTCCACGCTCATGTGCTCGGGCATCACCAGCACCATCCGGTAGCCGCGCATGGCGGCCGCCATGGACAGGGCGATGCCGGTATTGCCGCTGGTGGCCTCGACCAGGGTGTCGCCGGGCTTGATCTCGCCCCGTGCCTCGGCCCGGACGATCATGGACAGGGCCGGGCGGTCCTTCACCGAGCCCGCGGGATTGTTGCCCTCCAGTTTGACCAGGACGGTGTTGCTGGTTTCCCCCGGCAGGCGCTTCAATTTCACCAGGGGGGTGTTGCCGACGAATTCTTCGATGGTCTTGAACATGGGTTTCCTTGGCTTACAGGGTGGCGGCGGTTTCCGCCACGGTCACGCGGTTGCGGCCCTGTTCCTTGGCGCGGCGCAGGGCGGCCAGGGCTCGGGCGAAGAAGGGCTCGCGCTTTTCCCCCGGAATCAGGGTGGCGACGCCGAAACTGGCGGTGATGGGCTCCAGCAGGGGCAGCAAAATCTGGCTTTCCAAGTCCAGGCGCAAGCGCTCGGCGACGATCAGCGCCCCCATGTCGTTGGTTTCGGGCAGCAGCACGGCGAATTCCTCTCCGCCGTAGCGGGCCGCCAAATCCAGTGAACGGATGGACTGCCGCAGGATGGTGCCGACGTGCAGCAGGGCTTCGTCCGCCGCTGCCCGTCCGTAGCGTGCGTTGATGGCGCCGAAATGATCCAGGTCGGCCAGCACCAGGGAAAGGGGACGATGATAGCGCTCCCAGCGCATGATTTCCTCGTCGATGCGCCGGTCCAACTGCTTGCGGTTCGCCAGGCCGGTGAGGATGTCTTGGCGCGTCAGGGCATCGAGCCGCTCCCGCAGGACGCGGTTTTCCTCCAGCAGTTGTTCGTCCGAGGCATGGCCGGCCTCGCAGACCAGAAGGAGGCCGTCTCCCTGACGATATATCCTTCCCTGGCAGGCCGTTTTACGCCCATCCCCGGAACCGACCACCACCTTGCCCTGATACACGCAGTCGCCGTCGACCCCCTTTCCCTCCGGCACCGGCTCCAACAGTTTGGCCGGGTTCTCCGCCAGGCCCGCCAGGGCCCGGTTGAAATGGAGCACTTTTCCGTCCTTGCGCAGAAGAGCGACGGCCAAGCCATCCAGGTCCATGACCCAAGCGGGCAGTTTTTCGGTAAAAGAGGACAAGTCCGTTCTCAAATGAAAGGGGAAATATGTTGGGCCAACGTTAGCAATATCCCGCCACCACGGCAAGCAATCGCAACAAAAAACCCCGTTCGCCGGAACGGGGTTCTTCGCCAAGCGCCAGGCGTTACTTGCCGGCGGCCTTCTTCGCCGCCTTGTCGGCCTTCTTGTCCTCGGCCTTGGGAGCGGCAGCGCCGCCGACGGTGAGGTCGTTGCGGATTTGCTTGATCGTGCCGGGGCCGAAGCCCTTCACCTTGTCCAGTTCGTCCACGCTCTTGAAGGGGCCGTTCTTGCCGCGGTACTCGACCACGGCCTTGGCCTTGACCGGGCCGATGCCCTTCACCTTTTGCAGATCGGCTTCGCTGGCGGTATTGAGGTCCACCGCGGCAAAGGCGGGAAGGGAAAAGGCCAGCATCGCCAACAGGGCCAACAACGTCTTTTTCATTGAGTCTCTCCTTGGATGGTTGATTAAGGCAATTCCTTCAACGCCCGATCAGCGAGGAAGTTGACGGGTTCACGCCTTGAGCAGGTGCGCCACGTACTGTTCCACGCCCTGCTCCACGGTCAGGAACGGCTCATTGTAGCCCGCGGCGCGCAGGGCAGCGACGTCCGACTGGGTGAAGCTCTGGTACTTGCCCTTGAGTGCCTCGGGGAAGGGGATGTACTCGAGGATGCCCATGTCTTGCAGTTCCTTCAGGGACAGGGCTTTCTCGCCCTTGGCCTGGCGGCAACTGTTCACCGTGGCCACCGCCACGTCGTTGAAGGTCTGGGAGGCGCCGGTGCCGACGTTGAAGATGCCGGACTGATCAGGGTGGTCGAGGAAATGCAGGTTGACCTTGACCACGTCGCCGACGTAGATGAAATCCCGCCGCTGCTCGCCGTTGGCGTAGCCCTCGCAGCCCTCGAACAGGCGCACCCGGCCCTCGGCCTGGTACTGGTTGAAGAGGTGGTAGGACACCGACGCCATGCGCCCCTTGTGCTGCTCCCGCGGGCCGTAGACGTTGAAGTAGCGGAACCCGGCGATCTGGGTAGTGCGGCTGGACCACATGCGGCGCACGTACTGATCGAAGAGGAACTTGGAATAGCCGTAGACGTTGAGGGGACCCTCGTGTTCCCTGGATTCCTTGAAAATGCGGCCGGCGCCGTAAACGCTGGCGGAGGAGGCATAGAGGAACTGGGCGTCGTTCTGCT
Organism: Betaproteobacteria bacterium; assembly: GCA_020061285.1. The sequence goes on along the minus strand of JAGUYQ010000323.1, from coordinate 414 downwards.
GGCAGAAGTCCAGCAGGGTGGCGCTGTAGCGGAAGTTGTTCTCCATCATGTAGCGGCCGTCGGTCTCCATGGTGTCGGAGCAGGCCCCCTCGTGGAACACCGCCGCCACGTTGCCGTCGAAGGCGCCGTCGATCACCAGGCGGAGAAAATCCTCCTTGTCCAGGTAGTCGGCGATTTCGCAGTCCACCAGGTTCTTGAACTTGTCCGCCTTCTTCAGGTTGTCCACCGCGATGATATCGGTGATGCCGCGGTCGTTGAGGGCCTTGACGATGTTGGCGCCGATGAAGCCCATGGCGCCGGTGACGATGTAGTACATGCTTATCTCCAGATTTAAGTCGCGAGAGGAGGGCGGAGAGTCGAGAGCGTCAAAGCGGAACCCCGCTCTCGGCTCGCCACTCTCGGCCCTCGGCTATT
>JAGUYQ010000088.1 GCA_020061285.1 Betaproteobacteria bacterium | reverse complement strand
GTCCACGTCGCCGACGATGGCCTGGCAGGACAGGCGGGACAGGGGCTCCAGGCCCCAGGCCTTGTCGAGCATATCCTCCTCGTCCTCCTCCGCCTCGTTGAGGGACTCGAAGCCCTCCCGCACGACGACATGGCAGGTGGTGCAGGCGCAGGACATCTCGCAAGCGTGCTCGATGTCGATATGGTTGTCGAGCAGCGCCTGGCAGATGGAGGCGCCCTTGTCGGCTTGCAGAACGGCGCCGTCGGGGCACAGTTCAACATGGGGCAGTACGATGATTTGCGTCATGGCTTCTTGCATTCCGTTCCCGGCGTACCGGGGAAAGTTTAGGACTCTTTACCCACTTCCAGTTCGGACAGCTTATGGCCGGAAAGGGCCCGTCTCACGCTCCGGTCCATGCGGCGGGCGGCAAAGAACTCGGTGCCGCGGTTGAGGGCTTCCAGGGCCTGCTTGATGGCCGGGGAATCGCCCCCGCCCGCCACGCCGCGAAGCTGGGCCATCAACTCGTCGATGGCGGCGCGCTCGCCGCCTTCGAGCAAGACGCCGTCCTCGTCCAGGGCCGCCTGCACCGCGTCTAGCAGACGGTTGGCTTCCACCTGGTTCTCCCGCAGCATCCGCGCCGCCATGTCGTCCACGGCGTGTTCGCGGGAATCGGTCAGCATGCGGGTGATTTCCTCGTCGCTGAGGCCGTAGGAGGGCTTCACCGCCACCGTGGTCTCGACCCCGGTGCTCTTCTCCCTTGCGGTCACCGACAGCAGGCCGTCGGCATCCACCTGGAAGGTCACCCGTATCCGGGCGGAGCCCGCCACCATGGGAGGGATGCCCCGCAGTTCGAACTTGGCCAGGGAGCGGCATTCGGACACCAACTCCCGCTCCCCTTGCACCACATGGAAGCTCATGGCGGTCTGGCCGTCCTTGTAGGTGGTGAACTCCTGGGCCCGCGCCACGGGAATGGTGGAGTTGCGGGGAATGATCTTCTCCACCAGGCCGCCCATGGTCTCGATGCCCAGGGACAAGGGAATCACGTCCAGCAACAGCCAGTCGTCCTCGGCCCGGTTGCCCGCCAGGACGTTGGCCTGGATGGCGGCGCCGAGGGCCACCACCTTGTCCGGGTCCAGGTTGTTCAAGGGCTCCTGGCCGAAGAACTCTCCCACCGCCTTCTGCACGTTGGGCATCCGGGTGGAGCCGCCCACCATCACCACCCCCTTCACCTCTTCCGGCCCCAGGCCGGCGTCCCGCAGAGCCTTGCGGGTGGGTTGCAGGGTCTTGTTCACCAAGTGCTGGGTGATTTCGGCGAAGGTGTCGCTGGTCAAGGTCAGGTCCACCGACATGCCGCAGTCCAGCAGGGCGGTGATGTTGGCGTCGGGATGCTCGGTGAGCCATTCCTTGGCTTCCCGCGACTTGGTCAGCAGGGTGCGGCTGTCGTGGGGCCCCAGGGGCGGCAGTTCGGCTTGCTCCAGTATCCAGCAGAACAGGCGCTGATCGAAGTCGTCGCCGCCGAGGGCGGAATCGCCGTTGGTGGCGAGCACCTCGAACACCCCCTTGGACAGGCGCAGAATGGAAATATCGAAGGTGCCGCCCCCCAGGTCGAAGACCGCGTACACCCCTTCGGCGCCGTTATCCAGGCCGTAGGCCACCGCCGCGGCGGTGGGTTCGTTGAGCAGCCGCAGCACGTTGAGACCCGCCAGGCGGGCGGCGTCCTTGGTGGCTTGGCGCTGGGCGTCGTCGAAATAGGCCGGCACGGTGATCACCGCCCCCACCAACTCGCCCCCCAGGGAATGCTCGGCCCGCTCCCGCAGCACCTTGAGGATTTCCGCCGACACTTCCACCGGGCTTTTCACCCCGGCGACGGTCTTCAACTGCACCATGCCCGGCGCATCGACGAAGTGGTAGGGCATGCGCTCGGCGTCCGGAATATCCTTCACTCCGCGGCCCATGAAGCGCTTCACCGACACGATGGTGTTGTGGGGGTCCGCGCTCTGCTTGGCCTGGGCGCCATAGCCCACCTCGGTGGCGCCGTCCGGCAGGTAGCGCACCACCGACGGCAGCAGGGTACGGCCGTGCTCGTCGTGCAGCACCACGCTCATGCTGCTGCGCACCGTCGCCACCAGGGAGTTGGTGGTTCCGAGGTCGATGCCCACCGCCAGGCGGTGCTGGTGGGGGGCGGCGCTCAGTCCGGGTTCGGCGATTTGCAGTAAAGACATTAGCTCTCCAATGCTTCGATGGCGAGATTGATCTCCTCGCCCAGCTTCTCGATGAATTTCAGCATCCGCACCGTCTCGGCGGCGGCGGGATAATCCTGGGCCACATCCAGCAGTCGCTCGAGCTTTTCCTCCAGGCCGCGGCGCTCGGCCCGCAGCTTGGAAGCCAAGTGCTCCAGGGCGGCGATATCGTCGGCGGCGCGGGCTTCCATGATGCCCTCCCGCCACTCCATCTGCTGCATCAGGAAGGCGGGCGGCATAGCGGTATTGCTCTCCTCCGCCGTGTCCACGCCGTGCATCTGCAACACATAGCGCGCACGGGGCAAGGGCTGCTTGAGGGTCTGGTAGGCCTCGTTGGCGAAGGTGGCCCACTGCATGGACAGGCGCTTCTGCGCCTCGTCGGCATGGGCGAAGCGGTCCGGGTGGACCTGGGACTGGATGTCGCGGTACTTGCCGTCCAGCAAGGCCATGTCGATGCGGAAGGCCGGCGCCAGGCCGAACAGTTCGAAATAATTTTTATGGAAATCCGGGGTCACGATTCAACCAGAAAAATACACCGCCAGGATGCCGCGAGCGTCCCCCCGCCGGAACGCCAGCCGGTATCGCGGCGGCGAGTGAAATTCAAACCTTGAAGCTCTCGCCGCAGCCGCAGGAATCCTTGGCATTCGGGTTGGTGAACTTGAACCCCTCGTTCAACCCCTCCCGCACGTAATCCAGCAGCGTGCCGTCAAGCATGGGGAAGCTCTTCTGGTCCACGATCACGGTGACGCCGTTGCTCTCGAAGGTGTTGTCGCCCTCGGCGATCTCATCGACGAACTCCAGGGTATAAGCCAGGCCGGAACAGCCGGAAGTACGCACGCCGAGCCGCAAGCCGAGGCCCTTGCCGCGCTTCTCGATGAAAGATTTGACCCGGCTGGCCGCTTTTTCAGTCAGGGTGATGGACATGGCGTTCTCCTCAGCTTGCGCTCTTGGGCGAGCACACGTTGGCTTCGAGGGTGCCCTGCTTCTGCTTGTAATCCGCCACAGCCGCCTTGATGGCGTCCTCGGCCAGGATGGAGCAGTGGATTTTCACCGGCGGCAGGGCCAGTTCCTCGGCGATCTGGGTATTCTTGATCTCCAGGGCCTGGTCCAGGGTCTTGCCCTTCACCCATTCGGTCACCAGGGAACTGGAGGCGATGGCGGAGCCGCAGCCGTAGGTCTTGAACTTGGCGTCCTCGATGACGCCGTCCTTGTTGACCTTGATTTGCAGCTTCATCACGTCGCCGCAGGCCGGCGCGCCGACCATGCCGGTGCCCACGTCCTCGCCCTCGCCCTCGAAACCGCCCACGTTGCGGGGATTCTCGTAATGGTCCAGAACTTTTTCGCTGTAAGACATGTGTTTCTCCTTCGTCGAAACCGTTACTAGCGGCTAGTAACCAGCAACTTCTTAATGGGCCGCCCACTTCACCTGGGACAGGTCGATGCCGCTCTTGAACATATCCCACAAGGGGGACATGCCGCGCAATTTGGCGACCTGCTGCTTCATCAGTTCGACCGCGTAGTCCACTTCCTCTTCGGTGGTGAAGCGGCCGATGGAAAAGCGGATGGAACTGTGGGCCAGTTCGTCGCTGCGGCCCAAGGCCTTGAGTACGTAGGACGGCTCCAGGCTGGCCGAGGTGCAGGCGGAACCGGAAGACACCGCCAGGTCCTTCACCGCCATGATCAGGGATTCCCCCTCCACATAAGCGAAACTCAGGTTGAGGTTGTGGGGAATGCGGCGCTCCAGGTCGCCGTTGAGGTGCACTTCCTCGATGCTCTTGAGGCCGTTGTAGAGGCGGTTGCGCAGCATCAGGATGCGCTCGTTCTCGGTCGCCATTTCTTCCTTGGCGATGCGGAAGGCCTCGCCCATGCCGGCGATCTGGTGGGTGGCCAGGGTGCCGGAGCGCATGCCGCGCTCGTGGCCGCCGCCGTGCATCTGGGCCTCCAGGCGGATACGGGGCTTGCGGCGCACGTAGAGGGCGCCGATGCCCTTGGGGCCGTAGGTCTTGTGGGCGGAGAAGGACATCAGGTCCACCTTCAGCTTTTGCAGGTCGATGTCCACCTTGCCCGTGGCCTGGGCCGCATCGACGTGGAAAATCACGCCCTTGTCGCGGCAGATGTCACCGATGGCGGCGATGTCCTGGATGACGCCGATCTCGTTGTTGACCAGCATCACCGAGGCCAGGATGGTGTCGGGGCGGATGGCGGCCTTGAATTTCTCCAGGCTCACCAGGCCGTCGGCCTCCGGGTCCAGGTAGGTGACTTCGAAGCCGAAACGCTCCAGGTTGCGCATGGGGTCCAGCACCGCCTTGTGCTCGGTGCTCACGGTAATGAGGTGCTTGCCCTTGCCGGAGTAGAACTCGGCGGCGCCCTTGATGGCCAGGTTGTCGGACTCGGTGGCGCCGGAGGTCCAGACGATTTCCTTGGGGTCGCAGTTCACCAGGGCAGCCACCTGCTCCCGCGCCTCTTCGACGGCCTTTTCCGCCTCCCAGCCGAAGGCGTGGGAACGGGAAGCCGGATTGCCGAACTTCTCCACCAGGAAGGGAATCATTTTCTCCGCCACCCGCGGGTCCACCGGGGTGGTGGCAGAGTAGTCCAGATAAATCGGCAACTTGGGCATATCGCTCTCCACTACGTGCTTCAGTTAGTTAAACCGCCGCGCCGTGCCCGGCCCGGCCCTCTCCCGCCTGCGGCAGAGGAGGCGTTCATGTCGCTACGCGACCGGTTGTACGATGGCCGCCATGCTCCGCAGGCGGCTCAGTTCGCCGCCGAGGGCGGCAAGGAAGGCGTCCACCTGGGCCGCCGTGCTGCCATTCCCCAGGCTGACCCGCACCGCGCCCTTGGCCAGGACCGGGTCCACCAGATCGGAAGAGC
>JAGUYQ010000168.1 GCA_020061285.1 Betaproteobacteria bacterium | reverse complement strand
GGTGTTGAACCATTCGCTCGATGCGGATTCGGAGGTTAAAGCATGAACCAGCGAATGACGCCCTTTTCAGGGGGGCATGACCCTGAGGAGGATTTGCGCGTGGCCCGGCTGAGCGTCTTCCGGATATCGGCGGATGAGGCCTGCTGCTGTACCTGTGATAGCTGGGCCGGCTTGCGGGAGTGGGAAGAGCGGTTTTTCTATTCGCTGAGCAATGTGAGCGGCACCTGCATGCTCATGGAGTCCTACCGGGCGACACCCACCTACGGATATTGCGAGGCGTGGAGTCCGGTGGACGCATAGGTTGGGGTTTACAGCCCCATGTTCTCCGTCCAGGACAAGGCGTCCAGGTGCAGCCGGTTGACCTGTTCCGGGTCGATGGACAATTCTTCCGCCAGCCGGGCGATGTGCCAGGTTTCCCCCGCTTCGCAGGCCTTTGAAAGGGACAGGTAGGGGCTATAGATGCCGTTGCAGCCGAGGATGGCGTCGCAGATGGGCTCCGGCAGGGATACCTGCTCCAACACCTTGTCCATCGGCATGTCGAGCAAGCTGTCCAGCAGCGAAAATACCCCGACGATGAACAGATTGTCGCTTTCGTAGCCGTTGAGACGGGTCTGGCCCAATAATTCGGTCAGCCGCCCGCGGGTCACGGCGGTTTTGACCAGAGCGGGAGAGCTTTCGTCGCCGGTGGTGACCAGCAGCAAGGTGAGCCAGCGGTAAAGTTGCTGGTAACCGAGGAGGGTAATGGCGCTGCGGATCGAAGGCACTTCGGTGCGGCGGTGCATGGCGGCGGAGTTGATATAGCGCAGCAGGCGGTAGGACAACGCCACGTCCAGCTTGAAGACCTGCTCGATTTCCTTCATCTCGGCGTTCATCCGCACCTTGTTGAGCAAGTCGAGCACGTGCATCAGCGCCGGGTTGAGAGTCTTGGCGGAAAGGTTCTCCGGCTTGGCGAAATAGTAGCCCTGGAACAATTCGACGCCGAGGTCCTTGCAGCGGCTGAAATCGGCGCGGGTTTCCACCTTGGTGGCAATCACGCGGGGCGAGGCCGGCGGCGCGGCGATCCTTGTCATCAGGCCGGCGTCGAGTTGAGCGGCCTCCAGTTTTGCGTATGCGGCTATTCCCAGCAGGGGCAGGTTTTCCTCCGCGGGGATGAAGCCGCCCAGGGCAAAGCGGAATCCTTTGCCCTGCAAGCGCTTGCACAGTTCGAGATTTTCCTGCCGCACCGGAAAGTTTTCCGGCAGTTCAAGGACGAACTGTCCCGCGGGCAGCAGGTCGATCAGATCGCTCTTTAGCAGGTGTAGGGAAATGTTGATGAACGCCAGCTTGTTCCCCAGCAGCCAGTTCGTTCCCATGTTGGTGAGGATGTTCTCCAGAATGTTGACGTCCGCTCTCATGGCGTCGGTAATCTGTGCGGATTCGGCGGAAGCGTTGTGGCGGAACAGCAGTTCGTAGCCGATGATGTCCTGATGCAAATCGACAATGGGCTGCCGTGCCAGAAAGACCTTGTCCTGGTGCGGCTGGGGCGGCCTGATGGGATTCATTCTTCCCCCCGCTGAATGCCGGATGGGCATTGCCCCTCGCCGGCGCGTTGAACCAGGCTCCACAGGGCGGTGGGGCTGAAGGGCTTGACCAGGTAGGCATCGGCATGCGCCGCTTTTCCCCGCTCCATGTCGGTCTGCTGTCCCCGTGCCGTGAGAAGAATGACGCAGATATGCCGCCATTCCGGACTGTCCTTGATCTGCTTGCACAAGGCGTAGCCGTCCATGTTGCCGGGCATCATCACGTCGAGAACCAATATGTCGGGGGGGGCCAAGTATATTCTGTCCAAGGCGCTGGCGGCATCGGCGGCCTCATCCAGGTCATAGCCCGTTGGCTCAAGGGCCAGCTTGACCAGGTGGCGGATTTCCGCATGATCATCGACGATCAGCACCCGGGTCATGGCAGCGCCTCTTCGACCGGCAACCATAAGATAATTTCCGTGCCTTTGCCGGGGGCGCTGATGACTTCCACTTCCCCGCCGAAGATGTCCATGATTTCCTTCACCAGGGACATGCCGAGGCCGGTGCCGGGAACCTTGCCGGAGGTGTCGGCGCGGTAGAATCGCTCGAAGATATGCTTTACCTGTTCCAACGACATGCCGATGCCGTGGTCGCGGATCAGAACACCCAGCCACTCACGGCCGCCGTGCGCGCGATTACGGATGGTCAGTTCGATCGGTCCCATGCCGAGGGAGTATTTGTAGGCGTTGCTCAGCACATTGGTCAAGGTGAGCTGCATTTTTTCCGCATCTACCGCGACCAGCGGCAATTGATCGGGGAGTTCGGCCGTTATCTGGCGGCTGTCGCCGGGGACTAGCAGCTCGGCAAGGGTATTGCGGATGATCGGCAGGATATCCTGGGCTTCGATATGGAAATCCTTGCCGGCGCGGGATTCGATGCGTGCCAGATCGAGAAGTTCGTTGAGCAGGGAAACCAGGTGGCCCGACTGGCGATGGATGATGTCAATGATCTCGCGGATTTTCTCCGGGGGGAAATCCCGCTTCAGCAACAGCTCGGAGAAACCATAGACGCTGGCCATCGGCGTGCGGAGTTCGTGGGCCGCGGTGGAAAGAAAATCGCTTTTCATGCGGTCCACTTCGCTCTCGTAGGTAATGTCGCGGAAATAGCGCACGATGCCTTCCAGGTTGCCATTCCTGTCCTTCAGGTGGCGGGTGATGCACTTGAGGATGATGAGTCGCGGGCGCGAGAGTTGAATAATGCAATCGTCGCCATCCACGTCGGCGCAGTTGACGCAGCAGAGCTCCGACGGCTCTTGCATTTTTGTCAGGGCTTGGTCGAGTTTTCCGGACTCCTGGCCGATCAGTTTCCGTGCCTTGAGACCGGTCATGTTCTCGAACGCGGGATTGATGTAGCTGATTTTCCTCTGGTGGTCGATGAAGACGAAACCGTCGGGGCTGAGGGAGAAAATGGCGTCCATTTCCCGTGACCGTTGGTCGAGCCGTTGTTGCGCCGCCTTGGTGTCGGTGATGTCGCGGCTCAGCCATACCAGGGTGCCTTCGTCCTCGCCCAGGTCGCGCAGGGGAACCACCACCGTTTCGAAGAGGCGTTCTTCCTTGTCCTGGTTGCGGGTTTTCAGTTCCCCGCTCCAGCGTCCCCGCTTGTTCAGGCTGCGCCGCAAGGTGGGCAACAGGGGCCGGGTGGAATTGGCGTCGCTGATGAAATCGATCGGCGCGCCCAGCATGTCGAACTTGGCGAAACCGAACTTTTTTTCCGCCGCCGGGTTGCAGTCCACGATCCGCCCCGTCTGGTCGGTAAGAATGACGCTGTCCGAAATGTTTTCGAATACCAAGGCCTGGCGGCGCAGTTCGACCTCCGCCTCCTTGCGCCACTGGTTGG
>JAGUYQ010000183.1 GCA_020061285.1 Betaproteobacteria bacterium | reverse complement strand
TCGTCCTCGACCAGTCCCGCAATCTGGCTATCGGCGAGGTGCTGCACAATATCGCCCACCACTGGCGGCAACCCTTGACCGCTCTGGGCATGATCTGCACCAACATCAAGGATGCCTATCAGTTCAATGAGCTGGACGAAAACCTGATCGAGAAGTCCGTTGGCGATTCCCGCCGCATCCTGCAGAACATGTCTTCCACCATCGACACATTTTGCAAATACCTTGACCGGGACCGGGATTCGACGGCCTTCATGCTGAACGAAGTCGTCGGGGGCGTGGCCGACCTGGTTCGCCCCGCCTACGACAGCGACGGCATAAGTCTTTGCTTTACCGCCAGCCCACCCAGCGATGCTGAAATCAAGGGCTCCTCCACGGACCTTTCCCAAATCTTGCTGGCCATTCTGTCCAATTCCCGCGATGCCTTCCTGGAGAAGAGCATAAATAGCCGACAAGTCTCCATAACCGTCGAAAAAACCGACGAAGGTTCCCGCATCCGCGTTACGGACAATGCCGGGGGGATAGCCGAGGAGCTCCTCCCTCGGATATTCGACCCCTACTTTTCGTCAAAGCAGAAGAGTTCGGGCCTCGGACTCTACGTCGCCAAAACGATGCTGGCAAAAATGGGCGGCACCATCAGCGCCCGCAATACGGACGGCGGCGCCGAATTCAACATCCAATTCCCGCTCGAAGCCCCTCCTCTTGTTGGCACCGCCCCGTTCCCTCAATAAGTAGTTATACTTATTACCAAGCCTTCTGCCCCATGCTAGGTTTCAAACAAGGGTCGTAAAGGGCAAACTTGGCCGAAAGACAAGGACGCAAAGCCACCGGTCTAAAGGGCGCAAGCCATACGACAGCGGGGTTGCCAAACCGGGAGCATTGCCTCCCCTCAGTCCTCCAGCCATGTCCTCCGCCCCCCTCCGTCCCTGGCATTTGGCGATTAGCCGATAAATGCGGGGGCCTGAAATTCATGGAAATAGATGAGGTGAGCCATGTCTGATACCGTTGCCCTGGTGGTGGATAACTCTCTTTCGATGCGGAAATATATCCGCACCATTCTGCAAGACGAGTTGCGTTTTCAAGAGACCCATGAAGCGGCCAATGGCGAGGATGCGTTGCGCCTCCTGGATGCCAACCCCGCCGTCAAATGGATTTTCAGCGCCCTGGAAATGCCCGGCATGTCCGCCCAGGACTTTCTGGACAACCTTCGCGCCAATCACGGCAACAGGGACGCCCACGTCGTCCTGGTAACGGCCAGGGAAGAGCTTTCCGCCAGGGAAATCGCCATCCGGGAAAACGTTTCCGATTACCTGTGCAAGCCCTTTTCCCCCGATCAATTGATCCAAAAGGTGCGCCGCTTGGCCGGCCTGAGGGAGCGCAGGGCCGCCGAACGCTTCACGCCTGCCCTGCCCTGCGAGGTGGACCTGGGCTTCGATCCCTTTCACGTCTACTCGGCCGAACTGGTGGATATTTCCCTGGGCGGCTGCCGGGTCAAAACCTCGCCCATCCACCCCGACACCGGCCACGTCAACGATCTCGCCACCATCTCCTTGCAGCCGGAAAAGGATCCCCCCCTCCGTCTGGACGGGCAGATACGGCGGGTGGAAACCGGCGACTGCGCCCTCGATGCCTTCGGCTGCGTGCAGATAGCCTTCGAGTTCATCCACGAAAACGCCGAGCAAAGAAAGGCTCTTGAGGGTTACATCGCCTCCTGCAAGACCGGCAAGCCCCTCGGGCTTCAGTAGCCCTCCTCGTCCTCCGCCAGCCGCAGCTTCGCCCCTACCAACAGCAGGGCGGCGAAAGCGCAGGAGGCGGCGAGGGTGAAGGTCCAGGCGGGGCCGAGAGCGTCCCAAGTGTAACCGCTGTAGAGTCCGCCGAGGGTGCCGCCGGCGCCGAAGGAAATGCTGTTGTAGATGGCCTGCCCCTTGGACTGGTGGCGCCCGCGGAACATGCGGTGCACCACCGCCACCGCCGCCGCGTGGTAGGCGCCGAAGGTGGCGGCGTGCAGCACCTGGGCCGCCAGAACCAGGGCGAACCATTCCACCCCCCAGCCGATGCTGAGAAAGCGCACCACGGCAAGGAAAAAACTCGCCAGCAGCACCCGCCGCAGGGAAACGGCCTTGAACAGGCGGGGCATCCACAGGAACACCCCGATCTCGCAGATCACCCCCACCGCCCACAGCCAGCCCACGGTGCCCTTGCTGTAACCGTGGTCCACCAGGTAGATGGAATAGAAGGTGTAATAAGGACCGTGGGCCGCCGCCATGAGAAATCCGCCGCCGATGAAGGCCAGCACCTCGGGGCGGCGCACCACGAACCAGACCGACAGATGGTCGGTGTGATGGGGCACCACCTGGGCCTCGGGAATATAGCGGGAGAACAGCACGATCCCCGCCATGAAGCCCATGATCGCCCACAGCAGGGCGCGGATGGGCAGATAATCAAGCAGGTAGCCCAGCCCCACCACGGCGACGATAAAGCCCACCGACCCCCACAGGCGGATGCGCCCGTACTTGCCGGTGTGCTCCCCCAGGTGGCTGAGGGTGGTGGCCTCCACCAGGGGCAGGGAGGCGCTCCAGAAAAAGCTCAGCAACGCCATCACTGCGAACAGCCAGGCAAAGCCGGTGCCGAAAAACACCCCCAGGTAACTGAGAAAACTCGCACCCGCCGCGACCTGCACGATCAAGACCCGCCGCCCCAGGTGGTCCGCCAGCCAGCCCCACAGATTGGGGGCGAAAATGCGCATCACCTGGAGGAGGGACATCAGCACCCCGATCTGGAAGGCACTGAAGTCGAGGGATTTCAGGTACAGCCCCCAATAGGGGGACATGGCGCCGACGAAGGCGAAATAGAAAAAGTAGAAGCCGGACAGGCGCCAGTAGTGCTGCATCGCAACCCGAACGAGCGTCGCCGGCCGGCCTTAGCCGCCCCGGACCTTGCCGGGGATTTTCGGTGTGGCGATAGTCACGTCGCCGCACTGAGCCCGGTGGCGCAGGGCGTGGTCGATCAGGGTCAGGGCCAGCATGGCCTCGGCGATGGGGGTGGCGCGGATGCCGACGCAGGGGTCGTGGCGGCCCTCGGTGGATACGGTGGCCGGGTTGCCCGCCTTGTCGATGCTGCGCCGCTCGATGCGGATGCTGGAGGTGGGCTTGATGGCGATGTTGACCACCACGTCCTGGCCGGTGGAAATCCCCCCCAGCACGCCGCCGGCGTGGTTGGAGAGAAAACCTTCCGGGGTCAGCTCATCGCCGTGCTCGCTGCCCTTCTGGGCGATGCTGGCGAAGCCGGCGCCGATCTCCACCCCCTTCACCGCGTTGATGCCCATCATGGCGTGGGCGATGTCGGCGTCCAGGCGGTCGTACACCGGCTCGCCCCAGCCTACGGGAACGCCTTCGGCCACCACGGTAATCTTGGCGCCGACGGAATCGCCTTCGCGGCGCAAAGCATCCATGTAGGCCTCCAGCTCCGGCACCAAGCCTGCGTTAGCGGCGAAGAAAGGGTTTTTTCCCACCATGGACCAGTCCTGGAAAGGCACCTCGATAGGGCCCAGTTGGGACATGTAGCCGCGTATTTCAATGCCGTAGCGTTCCTTGAGCCATTTCTTCGCCACGGCCCCCGCCGCCACCCGCACCGCCGTCTCCCGAGCGCTGGAACGCCCGCCGCCGCGGTAGTCGCGGATGCCGTACTTCTGCCAGTAGGTATAGTCAGCGTGGCCGGGACGGAAGGTCTCGGCGATGGTGCCGTAGTCCTTGCTGCGCTGGTCCTGGTTGCGGATCAGCAGGGCGATGGGAGTGCCGGTGGTCTTGCCCTCGAATACCCCGGACAGGATTTCCACCTCGTCCGGCTCCCGCCGCTGGGTCACGTGGCGGGAAGTGCCGGGCTTGCGCCGGTCCAGTTCCGCCTGGATGTCCGCCGCGGTGATTTCCAGCCCCGGCGGGCAGCCGTCCACCACGCAGCCGATGCCGGGGCCGTGGGACTCGCCGAAGGAAGTGACCGTGAAAAGGGTGCCGAAGGTGTTGCCGGACATGATGTGATGAACCCAACCGAATATGAGAATCCGCCAAGTTTAACACGACGGGGTGCTATCCCTAGCGGCGTGGTATATCATAGGCTTAAGGAATCTCCACAAATAGTCTGACTGCCATGCGCCCGTCCACCGCCTTTCAATCCAGCCGCGAAGCCATCTTGATGGCTATCGCCCGGCATGGCCTGTCGAATGCCCGTGTTTTCGGATCGGTACTGCATGGAAGTGACGAGGAGGGAAGCGACCTCGACCTGCTGGTGGACCCTGCCGCCGACACCTCCTTGCTCGACCTGGTCAAGGCACAACATGAGATCGAGGACAGTCTTGGCATTCCCGTGGACCTGCTGACGCCGGACGATTTGCCCGAGGATTTCCGCGCCCGTGTGCTGGCCGAGGCCATTCCCCTCTGACATGGAAGGATTGCGCGACCACGATTATCTTCAGCACATGCTGGACGCCATTAGCCGCATTGCTGAATACACCGACAACACCAACAAGCAAGCCTTCCTCGCCAACGGCATGATGCAAGACGCGGTCATCCGCAATATCGAAATCATCGGCGAGGCCGCCAACCGCCTCTCTCCCGAATTCGCCAACCACCACCACGCCATTCCTTGGCGCGACATCGCCGGCATGCGCCATCGGCTGGTCCACGGCTATTTCAAGGTCAACCTCAACACCGTCTGGAACGTGGCGGCCAAGGATTTGCCGGAGCTGGAAGCGCAAATCCGCGCCTTGCTCAGTTATTAAGCCTTACGAAGAATTTTTACTCCTCGGTAAACAGGTTGGCCATTAACGTGGCCGACTATTTGCTGTTCCTTTGGCTCATCCACCGTGACACCACCCCATTCCTCTTCAAGTATCTCGACGATGGCGTCGATAAGACGCCGATGATGGATAGTAGGGATATCCCGCGGCGGCCACTCGACGTCGTCAATGAATGTCTGTAGCCTCCAGAGGACGTCGCTGTCCTCCAAGCACTTTTCTTGAGTCTGCAAATTTTGTCCGAATTCGTTTGGAGAGAATTCAGCATCATTATCGTAGTCATAATCCGTCAAACTCTCGACAAGCCAAAGTTCAGCGTATTTTTTGGCCGAAGACTTTAGACCATCACGGTCAAGCACGCCGTCCTGGCTGTAAACCAAAGGCCAATCCGCAACCTCGCCGCCGAGGCTGAGGGCGCATGCGGCGAGCCATTGGGTTTTCTCTTTGGCCTCCATTTTGGTGCACTGTTGGTTTACCCAACTTGCCATTTCATCGGCACCTGCGACGGGAATGGCTTGGCTGCGCGCGAGGTCAATGTTTTGCCTGGAAACCAACACTCCGGCGATACCAGCGGCATTTCCGGCATAGATGCCATTGACCACCAATATACCTAGTTGTTGCTCAACAGTGAGGGCTCCGCGTCCCAGTAGTTCGCCTTCTGAGGATTGAATCGATAACATCCGCTTCCCTGGGTTTTCGATATACCCTTGGATTGGATACACAAAACCATAAATCGGCAGGAGGCGTTGGAGAAGATTTTCGGGAGACAGTGTTTGCCAGTCGTTGGGCTTGACACACGAAACCTTGCCAGACTTTGCTTCTTCGCTCCATACATCGATATCCAGTGCCGGAACCATTGCGGCAACGATTTCCTGTAGCGAGAATCCAGCGGGTTCAGGTTCTCCCCTTTTCTTTCCGGTTATAAACAGTCCCATCCGCCGAATGCTTAATAAGCCTTTCTTCGATGGCTTTTTCAGCCTGACAGAAATTCGCGTCCCGTGACGTTTAAGGGCTTCATCCTCCCCTGGCGGCCTCAGCAAAGGTCGTTGATGCAAGCCATAGTTGAACTCCAGTACATGGCAACTTTCGTGCCCCTTGCCATAGGGCAAGCTGGCAATCTTGACCGCGTCACCGAGCATGAACACCGAAAAGAAACCGATGCCAAACTGTCCCGTAGCTTGGAAGCCACTGCCAGCCAAGCCGGGCCATTCGCGCCACGCGTCGTTGCTGCGCCACAGGGATTTACCGAAATCCAGCAAAGTATGGGTGAGGACATAGCGGCTCATGCCGATACCGTTGTCACTGACGTGCAGCCATTCTTCGCCACCCATCTCCTCGAGTTCGACATCAATTCGGCCTTCCTTGGGGCCGAAACCACCCAAGGAACGGCAGGCGCGTACCGCATCGGCAGAGTTTTGCAGCAATTCGCGCAAGGCCAGCCAAGGTTTATTGCCGTAAAGTTTCTCGCCACCGAAATTTTCCACCACGCTTGCCACGTCACTGATGCGCAAGGAGGTATCGACGGGGTGCCAACCGTCGGTACGGACATAATCGGCGAAGCGGGAAGGGTCGGAAATACCGCGCACAGCCCGCAGCGCAAAGGGTTGGCGTTGGTTCTCGCGGAGTATCTGATCGATGGCCCGCAATTCCTTGTCCACCATGACACAGGTATCGTAGCAAAGCCACCAGGCGTCCCTTTCTTCCTGGCTGAAGGCTTGGCCGCCAGAGGAAAACACCAGTTCACTCAATTCGCCATCGCCCGCAGGAGCACCCAGCTTGGACTGAAAGCGCCAATGGCTGTCGGACGTACCTTGTGGTTGGGTCAAGGCATAAAGGAATTTGGGCGCACGGGTGGCGTCGAGGTGGGCGGCGTCTGTGGCGCGCAGCAGGGCGGCGATCTTGAGGACATCGACACTCCACTTGGCGGGATGGAGACAGGCTGGGGTGTGGACCCTTTGGGCAGCAAACCTCTCGATTTCATGACTAGGTAGGCCATGACTGGCGGCGATCTCGCCCATAACGACAGCGTAGTAGTCCCGCAACTCTTTATCTTCCAGCAAGCACATCGGCTCGCTCTCGCCAGGGGCCAGCCAGGAGATTTTAGCCAGCTTGGGCGCCTGCTGCGGATGAAGGAGGCGCAACACCTCCAGCAGTACACATTGATATTCGAGGGCTCCGGGCATTAGGGACTGTTCCCCCTGCTTCCACTGGGCCACCACGTCCCTCCATTCCTTGCCCTGCTTAATGCCCTCGATTCCGCCGGGAAAAGCGGCAATGCAGTTGCCGGCATCGTGGAGCAATGGTGCCGCCGAAAACGAAGGCCTCCGCTGGGTTCAGATTCCAGCCCGGCCCAGCGATTTCGGAAGCCAAATGCCATAGGCCGTTGAAATGGTCGGCATTGTGAACGGTTAGAGCAGGCAAATCCTTGGCGATTTGGGCAGCTAGAACGGAGGCACGCTGGTGAAATTTGGCGTAGGCTTCCCGCAGTTGCCCCCGTTGCTCATCAAAACCATCGCCTAGGTTCTCCAGAGCCTCTTTCCACAAACGGCTTTGATCGTATGTTGCCACCATGGAGTTACCATCTTTATGGTCATTGCATCTAAGTTGTCCGTGCTGCGCAAGGTGGACGAAATGCCCCTTACTAATGCCCTGCCTCAACTACGTATTCTCTTGCCGCCCACGCTGACCCCAAAAAGT